>CAJUCB010000066.1 GCA_910584805.1 uncultured Oscillospiraceae bacterium | reverse complement strand
ATGTAGCCCTTGGCAATGGCCCCCAGGTTGGCAATCATCCCCGGCCGGGCCAAATACGCCCGTCCCGGTTCCACCAAAAGGTCCTCATCCCCAATCAACGGCAGGACCTGAGCCAGCTCTTCCGGACTGGGGTAATGCCCCTCTCCGTTGTGGATACCCCACAAGTCAATCAGAGGCCCAGCGGTAACGTCAAAAGCCCCCTGGGACAGGGCGCTGTACTTCTTGGCCAGACGTAGGACCGCCTCTGTCTCCGGCTGGATCTCCACCCAATCCTGCCCCGCCGCCTGGGCAAGTTTATCCAAATCGCTCCCCTCCTGCTCCACGCTGAGGATATCCTCCAACCGGCGGATCTCGTCAAAGGCCTGGTCGATAACCCCAGGGTCCGACCCGTCGTAAAGGGTGATTTGCACGATGGTATCCAGCATGAAGTTGGTTTTGCTCACCGGTTCCCTCTCGCCGCAGGCAGACAGCAGCAGAAGGCCCAGCAGAAGAGGCAGCAGTTTTTTCATGGCAATGGCGCTCCTTTTTCCTTGGTGGCCCTCATTATACCCCATCCCCAGCCCTCTGGCAAGCCATTCCACATCTCCCCACACTTCATTTCCCCTTGGACAAGCAAGGCAGGCCCCATCCACACATACCCTAAAGAAAGCAACACGAGAGGGTGATTGGATGAAAACCAAAAGGCATTACATCTCCCTGGCCGCAGGCTGGGGCCTGTTGATCCTCTTTGCCGCACTGCTCTTCTCCTTCCCGGCGGAGAGCGCGGCAGCGGCCCGCAAGGGCATCAAGCTCTGCCTGGAACTGCTGATCCCCTCCCTGTTCCCCTTCTTTGTCCTCTCCTCCCTATTGATATCCACCGGACTGGCCGGGCTGTGTGCCCGTCCCCTGGGGAAGCTCATGTCCCCCCTTTTCGGGGTGGGTGGCTCCGGGGCGGCAGCATTGATTCTGGGGGCGGTGGGTGGCTACCCTGTAGGGGCCCGAACCCTAGCCCAGTTGGTGGAGCGGGGGGAGTGCGCCCCAAGGGAGGCCCAACGGCTGGCTCTCTTTTGCAACAACTGTGGCCCAGCCTTTTTCATCGGCGCAGCAGGGGCGGGGGTATTCGGCTCCAAAGAAGCCGGGTTCCTTATGCTGGGGGCCAATTTCCTGGCCGCTGTGCTCATGGGGCTCTTTCTGCGGGTGGTTCACGGCCAAGCCGTTGGAGAAAATCACAAGGGCTCTGACAGCACACCCCTGTCCTCCCTCTCCGTCCAGCTCCCGGAATGCGTCCGCAGTTCCTTTGCCTCTACCCTCAATGTCTGCGCCTACGTGATCCTCTTCTCCATCCTCACCGCCCTGGCAGACTGCTCTGGCCTGCTACCCCGCCTGACCCAGGCCCTAGCCGCCCTATTGCCCCTAGAGCAGGCAGACACCCTATGCCGCAGCTTTCTGGTGGGTCTGTTGGAGCTCTCCACCGGGACTTCCGCCCTGGGAGATGCCGTGGTCTCCCCCGCTGCCCTGCCCCTGGCCGCCTTTATCCTGGGCTGGGGGGGCCTGTCTGTCCACTGCCAGTCCCTTCCCTTTTGGCGGAAAGCCCAGGTGACTCCCGGCCCCTACCTACGGGCCAAGCTGGTTCAAGGCCTACTCAGCGCGGTGCTGACAGCCGCTGGGGCCACCCTGTTCCCCCTCACCCTGCCAGTGATGGCCCCGGCCGCCGTGACCTTGGCCGCGCCGGAGCTCCTTGGACAGGAAATCCTGGCCCTCTGGGCCTTGTCCGGCGCGTATTTTTTCTACTCCCTCCCCCAAAAGGGTAGAAAAAAAAGCAAAAAAGGGCTATACTGAGTACAAATGACCCGTTGGGAGGACCCATCATGCTGTTTTCCAAAAAAATCGAGCCCCGCTGCTCCTATTGCCAGCGGGGACGGGTGCTGGACGACGAAAGCATCCTATGTGTCAAGCAGGGCATCACCGCCCCAGACCGTGCCTGCCCCGCTTTCCGCTACGACCCCCTGAAGCGGGTGCCGCCCCGGCCGGTGGCACCGGATTTCAGCCGCCTGAAAGAGGAAGATTTTCAGCTATAGGCCAAAGGCCGCCCGAAACGGGCGGCCTTTGGCCATTTTATTCTGTTTTATCCCTCCACAGCATCCGCCGGTGGAAACCTTACTGTAATGGTGGTCCCCTGCCCGATGGTACTGTCCACTGCAATGCTCGCCCTGTGTATCCTCGCCGCATGCTTTACGATAGACAACCCCAGCCCTGTACCACCCACCTCTTTGGAGCGGCTTTTATCCACCCGGTAAAAGCGTTCAAAAATACGGTCACAGTCCTGAGGCGCAATCCCGATTCCTGTGTCGCTGACAGAAAGGCAGATCTCCCCGTTGCAGCTTTCCACCCTGACCTTCGTCTCACCCTTCTCCCGGTTATACTTGATGGCATTTTCACAGAGGTTGTAGACAATGCTGTAAAGAAGCTGCGGGACCCCCAGTAGTTGCGCCGGGGCACCGGAGAGCTCCAACCGTACCTGCGCCACCTGCGCCTCTGGCTCCAAGCTGCTGACCACCGTTTCCGCCAGCTGGTAGAGGTCCACCCGCTCCCTGGCCATCCCTTCCGCCCCCTCGTCCAGCCGGGACAAGCTCATGATATCCTCCACCAGATGCACCAGGCGCTGGGTCTCCTCATAAATCCGCCCTGCAAACGGTAGGATGTCCGCCTCCTTCACCACCCCGTTTTTCATCAGTTCCGCATAGCCGGAGATGGCGTGGAGGGGTGTTTTCAGCTCATGGGACACATTGGCCGTGAACGCCCGGCGCTGCTGCTCCGCCCGCTCCTTCTCTGTCACATCGAAGAAGAACAGCGCCACCCCCATGGGTGCCCCCTCGGAAAGGATCGGGTTGGCACCTAGCTGGTAGCTGCCCCCGTCCAATACCATGCGCCCCTCCCCTGGCTTACCCTCTAAGGCAGCGGCAATAAGCGCTTGTAGCTCTGGCCACTGGTCCAGGGCCCCCACCCCACCAGCGCCTTGGCTTGCCAACAATTTCTGCGCCGCCGGGTTCATGCTGACCACATTCCCCTGCTGGTTGAGCAGGATCATCCCCTCGTTCATACTGCCGACAATGGTGTCCAGCTCCTGCTTTTGCCGCTTCAATTCCAATCCCTGGTGGCGAAGCTGCCGTTGCTGGCTATCAATGCGCCGGAGAAGGGGGGCGATTTCTCCGTAACCCTGGTTGGACAGGGGGGCATCCAAATTGATGTCATTGAGGGGCGCAACAATTTTCCGAGAGAGCCGAACCGCAAAGAACACAGAGAGGAGGAGAGCCACCGCAAAGACGATACAAATGGGCTGTGCCATCCCCAAAAACAGCAGAAAAATCGAGCTCTGGGTACCGGACAGGCGCAGGACTGTCCCGTCAGGCAGGCGCTGGGCGCAGTAGAGCAGACGGTCCATCAGGGTATCCGAATAGCGCCTGCTGCTCCCATAGCCCTCTGCCATGGCTTGGGCCACCTCTTCCCGCTCCAAATGGTTCGTCATTTCCTTTCTGTCCGATTCGCTGTCATACAGGACAGAGCCGTCGGCAGCGATCCAGGTGATGCGGTAGTTTTCCAGGGGGAGGCCCTTGAAGTAATCGCTGCCCTCGTGGGCAACCCCCTGGGCAGCCAGGCTTGTCTGTATTCTCAACTGCGCCTGCTGGACGTTGGAAAAATGGGCATATAAAACCCCCATAATCAAGGCCAGGCACGCAAAGAACACCCCCAGAGCCACCAGGCAAATAGAGCGAAAAATTCGTTTCGTCATCGTTCCCCATCCATCCGGTATCCCACCCCACGGACGGTCTCCACATAGCTTCCGCACTTCCCCAGTTTGGTACGCAGGGTGGCAATGTGTACATCTACTGTCCGTGTCTCCCCGGTATAGCCCACTCCCCACACCGACGCAAGAAGCTGGCTGCGGGTAAAGACCCGCCCCAGGTTTTCCAGGAAGGTCAGCAGCAGTTGGAATTCCTTTAAGGTGAGCTGTACCCGCTCCCCAGCAGACAGGACGCTGTGCTGTTCCAAATTCACTTCCAGTTCCCCCACCCGCAGGCACTGGGGCGCCGTCCTGGGCCTTGTCCGCCGCAGAACCGCCCGGATACGGGACACCATCTCCATCATCCCAAAGGGTTTGGCCAGATAATCATCCGCCCCCAGGTCCAGCCCGATCACCTTGTCATACTCCGCCCCCTTGGCTGTAGCCATGATGACGGGAATCTCCGCCGTCTCCCTCTGGGCCCGAAGCCGCTTTAGGATAGAGAGCCCGTCCTCCCCAGGCAGCATGATGTCCAGGAGGATCAAATCCGGCACCTGGGCACCCAGGCCCTGAAACAGCGCGTCCCCATGGGGAAAGCCCTTCCCCTCAAAACCCGCCGATTGCAGGGCGTATAGCATCAGCTCCCGGATGGAGCTGTCGTCCTCTACGCAAAAGATCATGCACATCCTCCCCTCTTCACTTCATTCCAACGCATATTTTTCCGCATACTGTTGAAAGGCTTCCACAAACGCCTGGTTGCCGCTTTTCACCGCCCGCAAGGTCTCATGGATTTTCAAGCTGTGCCGGGCCGTATCCAACACGCAGCCAGCAATGTTGGAGCAGTGGTCCGAGCTACGCTCCAAGTTCGTGAGCAGGTCCGCCCATACAAAGCCCGCCGCGATGCTGCACTTCCCCTCCTGCATCCGTAGGATGTGCCGGGTGCGCAGGCGCTCCTTCAGCTCGTCAATGACCTCCTCTAGGGGCTCCACCTGGGCGGCAGCGGCCAGGTCATCCTGGGTAAAGGCCCGCAGGGTCAAGCCCATGATCTCCCGGATTGCCGCCGCCATGGTCTGGTACTCCCGATATGCCTCCTCACTGAGGGTCAGCTTCTTCCCCCGCAGTTCCTCTGCCAGCTCCAGGATATTCACCCCATGGTCTGAGATGCGCTCCAGGTCCCCGATGGTTTTCAGGAGCTTTGTGGCCTCCTCGCTGTCGTTTTCGCTGAGCTTCTGTCCGCTTAGCTTAACCAAGTAGGTCCCCAAGCTGTCCTCAAACTGGTCGCACAGGGCCTCGTTACGGCGGATACGCTCCCCCTGTTCCCGGCTATTGTCTGGAAAGGCATCCAGCGCGTCCTCCAACGCCGCCACCGCCCGGCAAGCCATTTCTGTAGCTGCCACCCGGCACTGCTGCAGGGCCAGGGGCGGCACAGCCAGCAGTCGTTCATCCAGCTCCACAGTAGTGGACAGCTCTTCCCCGTCTCGGATCACCGCCACAGCCAACTTTTCCAGGAGGGAGGACAGGGGCATGAGCAACAGTACACACAGGACATTGAACACACTGTGAACCACAGCGATGCCAAAGCCGTTCACCGGCTCTTGCAAGCTTGGCGGGGACAAGGTCAGCTTCACAAGCACGAACACGCCCAGCAAGGCCAAGGAGCCGATGAGGTTGAAGGCCAGGTGGACGAAAGCCGCCCGTTTGGCGTTTTTCCCCGCCCCAATGGCAGACAGCAGCGCCGTGACGCAGGTGCCGATGTTCTGCCCCATGATGATGGGCAGTGCCGTCCCGTAAGTCACCTGCCCTGTCATGGACAGCGCTTGAAGTATCCCCACAGAGGCCGAGCTGGACTGGATCAGCGCCGTGAGCAGCGCCCCCACCAGCAAGCCCAACAGTGGGTTTTGGAAGAGAAGAAACAGCTCCCGGAAAGCGGGTACCTGGGCCAGTCCACTCACCGCCGTGGACATGGTCTCCATCCCGGTCATCAGCGTGGAGAAACCCAGGAGGATTACCCCGATATCCTTCCTCTCCGCCCCCTTGGTAAACAGGTAGAGGATGATTCCCACCAGGGCCAGCAGGGGTGTGAAGGAGGCAGGCTTGAGCATTTGCAGCCAGAAGCTGCTGCCGTCAATGCCCGCCAGGGCCAGGAGCCAACTGGTCACCGTAGTCCCCACGTTGGCCCCCATAATCACGTAAATCGCCTGGCGCAGGCTCATGAGCCCCGAGTTGACAAAGCCCACTACCATCACTGTGGTGGCGGAGGAGCTTTGGATCAGCGCCGTGACGGCGCAGCCAGTGAGAAAACCGGTAAACCTCCCGTTGGTCAGCTTGGCCAGGATCGCCTTGAGCTGATTCCCCGCCCGGCGCTCCAGGGCTTGGCCCATTAAATTCATGCCGAACAGGAAGAGACACAGCCCACCCAGCATTTTCAATCCGTCAAAAACATCCATGTTTTGCACCTCATTCTCTCATAGTCTTTTTTACAAATCAAGACTAACAGATAAAAATCAAGTCGGCCACCATGCTTATGTAAAATCGGTGCAAAATCCTATACAAACGGCGCACACCCAGAGGGATCTGGATGTGCGCCGTTTGCTGCAACAACTGTGGTTTTATCGGACCGTATAGCCCCCCCGCACCAGCAGAGTCACGCTGGAATCCGCCTTGACGCTTTGGGAGGAGGCCGTCACCATATACAGGTGGTTTTCCGTTAGGGCGCCGCCGTCCAGAGGGGTGCCGGCGGTGGTGTCCAGCAGGCCGCCGGTGGTGGTGGCACCCCCGGAGCGGAGCATGATCTCCCCGCCGATCTGGGGGAAGAAGGTCTGCCCGGCGGACAGTTCCACCACTGCATAGGCCCCGGTGGTGCTGCCGTTCTCCTGCTTCCCGGCCGCCGCGATCTTTTCATCCAGCTTCTTCTCGTATGTATCCTGGGCGTTCTGGATCTTCTCCTCCGTCTGGGAGAGGATGGCCTTGGTGAAGCCCTCCTTCAAATAACCCAGGGTCACCAAGGGGTTGTCCGAGGTGCCCACAGCCGCCAGGGCGGTGACGCCTCCGGTGAGCAACACTGCCGTCAGGCCAAGGGCCAAAATGCGTTTTTTCCATTCCATGGTTGACTCCTCCATGTCGTCGGTATCTTTGGTGGTTGCTTACTTGACGGGCGCTCCCGGCAGGAACATTGTGCCGGGATTGCCCGTACCAAATGAGGTCCAGTCAGACGAGAGTATCTGGATGCAGACCAAAGCTCACAGCGATGGCGGCGTCCACCCGATGCATCACCGGGCCATCCACCCGGCCCATGTGCTCCCGGAGCCGCTTCTTGTCCAGGGTGCGGATCTGCTCCAAGAGGATCACGGAATCCTTGGGCAGGCCGTACTGCCGGGCCGCCAGCTCAATATGGGTGGGCAGCTTCGCCTTCCCCGTCTGGGAGGTGATGGCCGCCGCAATGACGGTGGGGCTGTGGCGGTTGCCTGTGTCGTTCTGCACGATGAGCACAGGGCGCACCCCCCCTTGCTCACTGCCCACCACGGGGCTCAGGTCAGCATAAAAGATATCTCCACGCTTTACGCTATTATCCACAAAACTCACACTCCGCCGGAAGGATAGATCCTACGTCACTGAGAGGCAAGCCTCCTATGTAACGCGGTCACTATGATTCTCCCACGGAGGGGCGGTCTTTATACCCGCAGACAGGAAAAAACCACCCTGGCCGGCACGGTGCGCCGTGCCTCTCCCCTCGCATCATCCTATGCCCGAGGGGCTTTTTCGGGAACTGTGTCGTATCGCGCCTGTTTCACAGGTAAACCCTGGGGATGCGCTTGGTGATGGTCACCAGCAATTCGTAAGAAATCGTGGCAGGGGGCAGGCTGGCCGCCATCTCCACCGACTGTTCCCCCTTCCCATCGCTGCCGTAGAGGATGGCCACGCTGCCCTCCTCCACCTCCGGGATATCCGTCACGTCTACCATGCACATATCCATGCACACCCGCCCCAGGATGGGGGCCTTTTGGCCGTCAAAGAGGACGGAGAGCTGGTTGGAGAAGGCCCGGCGGTAGCCGTCCCCATAGCCTACGGGAAGCACCGCCAGGCGGGAATCCCGGGCTAAGGTAAAGGTCCCACCATAGCTCACCTGGGCCCCGGCGGGGACCTGGCGGACGGTACCCACCCGGCTCTTCAGCTCCAATACCGGCTGCAAATCGCACAGGCCGGGGTCCATGGACACATCGGGCAGGTGGCCGTAGAGGACGATGCCTGGCCGCACCATGTCCAGGTAGGTGGCAGGATAGAGGAGGGTGGCCGCGCTGTTGGCGCAGTGGCGCAGGGAGAAGGTATAGCCCAGGGCCTTTACCTTCTCAATGATGGCCAGGAAGCGGTCAAACTGGACCATGGTAGCCTCCTCGCTGGTGTCACTCTGGGCAAAGTGGGTGAAGATGCCCTCGGCCTTTAGGCCGGGGAGCTTCACCGCCTCTAGGATTTCCCGGGCGCTGCGGTCCTGGCAATCCTCCTGGCACAGGAAGCCCAGACGGGTCATCCCTGTGTCGCACTGGATGTGGATACACAGCTCCCCCCCACCCTTCTGCACCTGGGCGGAGAGGGCCTTGGCGTATTCCAAATCGTAGCAGGCCTGGGTAATGTTGTACTGCACCAGTTCCCCGGCGTAGAGAGCGGGGGTACAGCCAAGGATCAGGATGGGCAGCTTGAGCCCCGCCTCCCGCAGCTCAATGGCCTCGTCCAAGCTGGCCACCCCCAGATAGTCCGCCCCCAGCTCTTCCAGCTTCTTGGCCATGGGGACTGCCCCGTGCCCGTAGCCGTCCGCCTTCACCAGGCCCATGAACTTGGTGCCATAGGGGGTCAAGCCCCGGAGGGCGTGGTAGTTGTGGGCCAGCTTTTCCATGGACACCTCTGCCCAGGTCCGTCTCATTTGTGTATTCATACTACGCTTCGGTTCCTTTCTCTTCTAAAGTAGGTTGTATCAAGGCAAAGGAGGGGAAGCCGCAGCGCACCACCGTGTAGCCGTCACTGCGCAGCTCCCCTTGGCGCAGGCTACCCCCCTCCTTATCAAACCAGAGTACCGTTTCCATCCCCTGCCCGGGGTTTCTGTCCGGCTCCCGGAACACCAGGCGAAGCACCTCCGTCTCCCCCATCCACTCGCTCCCAGACTCCGCCAGGTAGCCAGTCTGCATGGCGGCCACAAAGGCGGGCAGGGCGTCCAGCGGGGAAAGGCCCTCCTGGTTCAGGGGCCCGGTTTCCAAGGCCACGCCGTCAAATTCCAAGGCGGTCTGCCCCTGGGCGATGTGGGCGGTAATCCCCGCCACCTCCTCCGGGGCGGTGAGCACCAGGTTCATGCCGCCGTTGCCGTCGCCGGAAAATTCCACCGTATATTCATACACCCGCTGGCCATAGTCCGCCGTGACCTCCATGGAGCCGGAACAGCTCTCCATAGAGAGAAACGCCTCCCGAAGGGCCAGGGTCTGCTGGTTGCCGCCGTTCTCCCCGCCGCAGCCACACAGGAGCGCGGCGAGAAGCAGGGCTGTCATTGGTACCCATGTCCATAGTTTACCCAAAGGGCTCCCCTCCTGTTTCCAGTGGGGCCGTCAGTCCATACACCGCTGGATG
Organism: uncultured Oscillospiraceae bacterium; assembly: GCA_910584805.1. GTDB lineage: Bacteria > Bacillota > Clostridia > Oscillospirales > Oscillospiraceae > Evtepia. Next base: position 1,858 of record CAJUCB010000066.1, on the reverse strand, counting down.
GCGGCGGGGATGCGGTCCAGCAAATCCCCTGGGGTCATGCCGTATTCCCCCAATTCCTCTGCCGCCAAATCCCCAGCCCTTCCGTGGAGCCACACCGCCGCCGGGACGGCCTGCTTCGGCGGGAGGCCCTGGCCCAGCAGGGACAGGATCATCCCCGCCAGAACGTCGCCGCTGCCCCCCTTGGCCATGCCAGGGTTGCCGGTGGTGTTGACAAAGCTGTCCCCATCGGGGAAAGCCGTGATGGTCCGATGGCCTTTCAGCACCAAAACGCAGCCGTACTGGCGGGCAAATGCCACCGCAGCACCCTCCCGGTCGGGGCCAATGCCCTTCCCCCGCGTCAGCCGGAGAAACTCCCCGTCGTGAGGGGTCAGCACCGTCAGCCGGCCGCGTCTGGCGTCCAGAACATCTATATGCTCACTGACGGCGTTTATGCCGTCGGCATCCAGCACCAGGGGGGGCTGCACCCGTTCTACCAGGCGGAGGGTCCGCACATCGGTCTTGCGGCTGCGGCCCAGGCCTGGGCCAATCAACACCGCGTCGCAGCCATTCATTTTTTCCAACAGCGCAGGGAAGGGCGGTACAGGGGCAGGCATGGATTCCAGGCACTTCACCGCCAGCACCGGCCAAATGTCCGCCGGCACCGAGAGGGACACCAGGCCCGAGCCAGTGCGCACCGCCGCCTGGGACGCCAAGGCCGGCGCACCGGTGAATCCCACCGCCCCCGCCAGGATATGGACCTTGCCAAAGGTCCCCTTATGGCCCTCCGGGTCCCGCCGGGGCAAACTGTCCCGGACAAAACCAGCCGTCACCTCTACCATAAACCCTCCCCCTTCCAGGACTGTCATTATACAAAGGCATTATACTGTTTTCTGTCTTGCTTTTCAAGCCTTTCTATGGTATAGTAAAAAAATCCAAGAATATGTGGCCTTGGGCTGCATACACGCAAAGACGCGATGAAGGGGAAAATAACGCAGTGAGGGCCTCAGAGAGGGACGGCCGCAGGCTGGAAGCCGTCCTGGATCACTCCGCGTTTGGTTCGCCCTGGAGCCCCGGCGGGGAAAGACGCCGGCGGTGGGCCCGCCGTTACTGGGCAGGAATGAAGTGCGCGCAGCCTCTGCGCGAAACTCGGGTGGTACCGCGGAAGTTTTGCCTTTCGTCCCGTTGCTGGGAGGAAGGGCTTTTTTGCGCACAAAAATGGGAGGATACAGGATGAAGGAACAACTGGAAAAAATCAAACAGGAGGCTTTGGCCGCACTCACCGCCACCAAGGAGAGCGCCGAACTGGAAGCCCTCCGGGTGAAGTATTTGGGCAAAAAGGGGGAGCTTACCGCTGTTTTGAAGCAGATGGGCAAGCTCTCCGCCGAGGAGCGCCCGGTGATTGGCCAGCTGGCCAACGACGTGCGGGAGCGCCTAGCCGCTGAGATCGAAACCCAGAAGAAAAAGCTGGAAGAGGTCCGCCTGGAAGCCCGGCTGAAGGCTGAGGCCCTGGATGTCACCATCCCCGGGAAGCGGCAGAAGCTGGGCCACCGGCACCCCATGTATATTGCCCTGGATGAGATCAAGGACATTTTCGTGGGCATGGGCTTCACCATCCTGGACGGCCCGGAGGTGGAGCTGGCCTATTACAACTTTGACCGCCTCAACGCCGAGGAGGGCCACCCCTCCCGGGACTGGTCCGACACCTTTTACTTTGACCAGGACAGCCGGGTCATGCTCCGCAGCCAGACCTCACCCATGCAGGTCCACGCCATGGAGACCAAGCCCCTGCCCATCCGCATCCTGGCCCCTGGCCGGGTGTACCGGAAGGACGAGGTGGACGCCACCCACTCCCCCATGTTCCACCAGGTGGAGGGGATGG
>CAJUCB010000065.1:687-11372 GCA_910584805.1 uncultured Oscillospiraceae bacterium | reverse complement strand
TCCAAAACGCCCACCTTCTTGCCCTGGGCGGTCATCACGTCCACGACCTCCTCCAGGGTGCCGCAGACGGAGCCCATGGCGATGATCACATCGGTGGCGTCGGGGGCGCCGTAGTAGTTGAAGGGTTTATAATGGGTGCCCAGCTTCTCGTTGACCTTGTTCATGTTCTCCACGACCACGCCAACCAAGTCGTTGTACATGGTGTTGGAGGCCTCGCGGTGCTGGAAGAAGGTCTCCGGCGGCTCGTTGGAGCCCCGGTGATAGGGGTGGGCGGGGAGGTTGGCATGGGCGTGGAAGCGCTCCAAGGCCTCCCAGTCCAGCATATCCTTAAAGTCCGCATAGCTCCAAGTGCGCACCTTCTGGATCTCATGGGAGGTGCGGAAGCCGTCGAAGAAGTGGATGAAGCCCATGCTGGACTTGATGGCCGCCAGGTGGGCCACCGGGGCCAGGTCCATGACCTCCTGGGGGCTGTTGGACACCAGCATGGCCATACCGGTCCCCCGGCAGGCCATCACGTCCTGGTGGTCGCCAAAGATAGACAGGGCGTGGGTGGTCAGGGTACGGGCTGCCACGTGGAACACCCCGGGCAGGCCCTCACCGGCGATTTTATAGAGGTTGGGGATCATCAGGAGCAGGCCCTGGGAGGCGGTGAAGGTGGTGGTCAGGGCACCGGTGGACAGGGAGCCATGGACCGCACCCGCAGCGCCGCCCTCGGACTCCATCTCCACGATGTTCACCCGGTTGCCAAAGATATTCCGGCGGTCCTGGTTGGCCCACTCGTCCACGTCCTCCGCCATGGGGGAGGAGGGGGTGATGGGGTAGATGGCCGCCACTTCTGTAAAGGCGTAGGCCACATGGCCGGCGGCCATGTTGGCATCCATACTCTTGAAGGGTCTTGTGTCTTTCATCGCACCGCACCTCCTGTCTGTGCCGCCAGGGCACGGATCTGAACATAAGTATACTCCGGCAGCGTCCGCCCGGTGATGACGTTGTTGGGGCAGACATAGGAGCAGATATTGCAGTCCTCGCAGCGCTCCGGCTGGATCACTGCCCGGCCGTCCTCCAGATGGATCAGGCCGTCGGGGCAGTTGGCCGCGCAGTCGCCACAGCCAATGCAGCTCACCCAGCACAGCTTCTTTCTGGTCTCCGGGTCGTCCTTGGAGGCGCAGGGCACCAGCTTTGCCCCCTTATAGGGCACAATCACCGGCAGCTCCTGGGGACATACGTGGACGCAGGCGGTGCAGCCCACGCACTTGTCCGGGTCCACCTTGGCGGTACCCTGGACCAGGCTGATGGCGTCGAAGCGGCAGGCCTGGGCGCAGTCGCCAAAGCCGGCGCAGCCGTAGGAGCAGTGGCCGTCCAGGTCCAGCTTGCTGGCCTCCCGGCAGTTGGTGGCCCCGGCGGCAGCGTAGACCTCATGGTTGTGCCAGCCGCCCCGGCAGCGCACAAAGGCGGTGGTAGGCTTGAGCTTGGTGAGATCGTGGTACGTATCCACAATAATCTTCTTGCGGCAGGCCACAGTACAGGCGGCACAGCCCACACACTTCTCATAGTCGATCACCGCCCGGTTATCGACCACGGTAATGGCCTCCTCGGGGCAGGCCTCGGCGCAGTCGCCGCAGCCGATACAGCTATAGCCGCACATGCGCAGGGCAACTTCCTCCTCGTCCTGGTTGGAGCAGGGGACGAAGTTGGAGGCGTCCTCCGGGACCATGTGGATGAGCTTTTGCACGCAGGCGTTGGCGCAGGCGCCGCAGCCGTTGCACTTCTCTTTGTCCACCGTGGCCACACCGTTGAGCACATGGAGGGCGTCGAAGGTGCAGGCGGCGGCGCAGGAGCCGGCCCCCACGCAGCCATAGGTACATTCACCGGGGGCGAAGCCGCTCTTCACAGCTTCGTCGCAGCTGGCAAAGACCTTCAGGCGGGATTTTCCGGCGGCACTGCCGGAGCACTTGATGAACGCCATCTCCTGGCGCGGGGGGAGCAATTCCCCGCCGGTGAGCTGGGCGATGGCGGCCACGGCCTCCTCATCGCAGGCCGGACAGAGGTTTACGGGACCACCCGCTGCAATGGCCTGTGCGCAGGCGTCGCAAGTTGCGAAGCCGCAGCCACCGCGTCCGGTGCAGTCCCCGCCCGGAAGAAGCTTCCGGACTTCCGTTGCAAGGTTCGTGGATTGCATGGATATCATGTCCTTCCCTTCTTAGCGAGATACGGTTTTGTTCCACCGACATTATAACACTCTGCAAAGCTTTGTCAATGCGATTTTTCGACTTTTTTATGGATAATCTCTATTGACTTCCCACGCTGTTTCCTGCTTTTCGTCTATCTCGCACGAAAAACCCCATTCTGCCCTTTTGTGGGGCCATTCCAATTCGTTGCCCTCCGCTAACCTCCTGGTTTTGCCTCAACTTGACAAGCCCTCCCCCCTATGCTACAGTAACATAAAATACAATATTACTTTCCCGGGGTGCCTATGCCCTGGGGCAAAAGGGAGGCCAACCATGCTGCTATCCGGACAAGAGATCAAAAAGAACCTGGGGAAATCCATCATCATTGAGCCCTACCGGGCCTCCCAGCTCAACCCCAACAGCTACAACCTGCGCCTGGCGGACGAGCTGCTGGTCTACGACAGTGAGGTTTTGGACATGAAGGCCAACAACCCTGTGCGCCATCTGACCATCCCAGAGGGCGGCCTATTGCTAGAGCCCAACAAGCTCTATCTGGGCCGCACCTTGGAATACACTAAGACCGACGGCTTCGTGCCCATGTTAGAGGGGCGCTCCTCTGTGGGGCGGCTGGGCCTGTTCATCCACATCACCGCCGGTTTTGGGGATGTGGGCTTTGCCGGGTACTGGACCTTGGAGATGTTCTGTATCCACCCCATTGTCATCTACCCCGACGTGGAGATCTGCCAGATCTACTACCACACCATCCAGGGGGACTATGACAAGTATGCCAGCGGCAAGTATCAGAACAACCAGGGTGTGCAACCCAGTATGCTCTATAAGGACTTTGAAACAGGGGGAAACGGCAGACAATAAGCACCCGTTTGGGTCATTGGGGTAAAGTCCTCTCTCCCCTCTTGACTTTTTTCTCTCCATTCGATATAGTAAATACACCATAAAATCCATGGTGGGTACCTACCGAAGAGCCAGGCATTTCGCCTGGCTCTTATCTTTATTTTAGGAGGGATTTCCATGCTGTCTTACATTTGGCCCATCGTCCTTGCGGTGGCCGCCAACACCCTGTATCAAATCTGCGCCAAATCCACCCCATCGGACATCAACCCCTTGGCCTCCCTGACGGTCACTTACACCGTGGCGGCGCTGTCCTCTGTGATCCTCTTCTTCGCCACCAACCGGAGTGGCCATCTCCTCCGGGAGTACAGCCACCTGAACTGGGCCCCCTTTGTGTTCGGCCTGGCCCTGGTGGGGTTGGAGGTGGGCTTTATCTATGCCTACAAGGCCGGGTGGCCGGTGAGCACCGCCAACCTGGTGGCCAGCGCCTTCCTGGCAGTGGTCCTGATCTTTGTGGGCCTCCTGCTCTACAAGGAGCAGATCACCCCCAACAAACTGGCTGGGATCGCCATCTGTATGGTGGGGCTCTACTTTATCAACAAGAAATAAGCAAAAGCGCCGGGCCCCTCTCCGTGGAAGGGCCCGGCGGTGTACGATTGTTTCCTTATTCTGCTACGGCCAGGGGCAGCAGCTTGGCGGCAATGTTCCCCGCCACATCAGCCCCAGACCCGCCATTCTCTACCATAACCACAAAGGCCAGGGGATGGGCGGGGTCGTCGATAAAACCGGCGAACCAGGCGTGTGGCTGGTTGCCGTTGCCCACCTCGGCAGTGCCAGACTTGGCACACACAGCCAGGTCCCCAAACTTGGACTGGCCATACTGGGTGGTTACGTTGTTGCGCATCATCTCTTTCAGCCGCTGGCAGGTCTCAGCGCTATAGATGTCATAGCTCTCCTTCCCCCCTGGCAGGGCCGCCGGGATGGGGGAACCGGAGATGGTCTCCTTGGCCAGCAGGTTGGGCACCACCGCCACCCCACGGTTGGCGATGCCCCCCATGAAGCTGAGCATGCTACAGGGGTTCACTAAGTCCCGGTCCTGGCCCACCCCGGACCAGCCCAGGTAGAGGGACCCCGCCGGCTGCTTTTCAAAGCTCCCCGCAGCGGTATTGATGCCGCTGACATTGTGGGACTCCAACAGCCCCGCCTGCTTCATGTAATCCTCAATGGTGTCCGCCCCCAGCTCTAGGGCCAGGGTGGCGTAGGCCCCGTTGCAGGAGCAGGCCAAGCTCTGGTTGATGTCCATGTTGGAGCCGTGGACATAGGGGCACGTGACCACGTCGTCCCCAATCTGCAAGCTGCCGGTGCAGCTATAGGTGAAGCTTTCCAGGTTCCGCAGCTTCTCAATGGCCGCCGCCGTGGTCACAATCTTAAAGACCGAACCGGGAGGGTAGGTGCCGGAGAAGAAGCGGTTCAAATACACCCCGTCGTAGTTCTTGTTGGTCTCGATGTCCTCCGGTGGGTACAGGGGGTCAAAGGTGGGGGAGCTCACCAGGCATTTCACATCCCCGTTGGTGTAATTGTAGATTGCCACCACCCCCTTGCGCCCGTTCAGGGCGTTTAGGGCCGCGGCGTTTAGGGAGGCATCCAGGGTCAGGGTCACGTCATGGCCCCCCAGGGCCGTGCCGGTGATGAAGTTGTAACCTGTGAGCCGCCCAGAGAGCACCGTGCGCAGGGAGGTGCCAAAGCTGCGGTTGCCCACCAGGTGGAGGGTAGCCCGGCGGACATTGCTGTCTGCCGCATACTCCCCGGTCTCCCCATTGTAAAGTTGGGTCCCTTTGCTGTCATAAATGGCGCCAGACTCGTAAAAGGCAGTGCCGAAAAAGCCCACCCAGTCGCTGCCGTTGCGGATCAGCTGGACACAGAAGTAGAGCACCCCCGCGGCCAACGCCGCCGCCAAGATGATGGTGATGGCTGTACGCCGTTTCAGTCGTTTCAACGCCGCCGCCTCCTTTCCCTACGGCCTCGGGAAGGCCGGTCTGGCGGGGGCTTGTCCCCCCAGAGGGGACCGGGAAGCAAATCCTCCCAAGCCCCTGGGTCCCGGCGGCTGTTCAAGGAGTCCTCAATCTGCCAGTCCCCCTCCCGCCGGGGGGGCGGGGCGTCGAACGCATCGTAACCGTCGTACTGGTCGTACTCCCCGTCCTCGTAATACTCCTCTTCATAGTTCCCATAGCCGTCGTAATCGTCCCCATAGTAGTCGTCGTCGATGGCGTACTCCTGATCGTTATCCGTGGGAATCCAACCCCGGATGCGCTTGGGCAGCTTGAGGGTAAAGCTGGCGTTGGGACGGGTGTCCGCCGTCTTGATGTAAGCCAGCAGCGCCCAGCAGGAAATCATACTGGAACCACCCATAGACACAAAGGGCAAGGTCACCCCTGTGAGGGGCAGCACGTCCACCGCCCCCAGGATGTTCAGGGATGCCTGAAACACCAGCATGGCCGCGGCCGCATTGGCGGCAATGACGTAGTAGCTGGACCGGGCGGTGGAGGCGCAGCGCACGGCATACACCGTGAGCACCAGCAGCACGAACACGGTACACAGGGCTAAGAGCAGGCCAAATTCCTCGCTGATGACACCGAATACCAGGTCGGTGTTGGCGGCGCCCACGCTTTTCAAAAAGCTGGCCTCGGTGCCCTTGCCGAAGAGGCCGCCGCTGGCGATGGCGGACATGGTGCGGGTCTGCTGATAGCCCCCGGCCTCATTATAGTATTCCCACACATGGCGCCAGGCGGCGAAGCGGTGGGCGATGTAGGGCTTGAACTCCAAAATGATGCCCACGCCCCCGGCGGCGGCAGTCCCCATCAGGGCCAAAAAGCCGATGTCCCCGGAGCGCAGGAAGGCAATCACCAGCAGGGCCACGAAGAAGATCAGGGCGGTGCCGAAGTCACTCATCAGGGCCAGGCAGCCCATACAGAAGCCGCAGAAGAGCACGGTAAAGAGCAGGTTCCGCCGGGCGAACAGCCGGTCCAGGGTGGCGGCCCCGATGAAGATAAAGGCGATTTTCACGAACTCCGAGGGCTGGAAGCTGATGAAGCCCAGGTCAATCCAGTTCTTTGCCCCGAAAATCCGCGGGCCCAGCAGCACGTTGAAGATCAGCAGCAAGCAGGTGAGGATGGCCACCGGCCAGCGCAGGGAGACCGTGGAGCGCAGGTCCCGCAGCAGCAGGCTCAGGAACATAAACAGGACAATGCCGATAATCATGGACACGCACTGGGTCGTCAAACTCCCCGGGGCGTAGGCCGCTGTGATGGAAAAGGAGATGGTACACAGGAAGAAAGCCATGGTCTCCGCCTCAAAGGCCGTGCGCTTCAAGCTGCGGTAGAGCACATACATGCCCCACATGGCGGCACACAGCAGGGCATAGGCCACCCCCAGCATAGCCAGCTGGGTGACATCCCTGCCGGGCATACACTGCACACACATCATGATTTGGAACAGGGTCAGGAAGCCCAGAGTCCGGGCGGGGCTCAAGGGCCGCTCCGCCACCCCCCAGCGCATGGCCTGCTCCCGTTCCTCCTCCTCGCTGATGGCGTAAAATTCCAAGAAGAGGCCCCCCAGCTCCACAATATCCCCGGTGTGGATGGGGACAATGTGACGCAAGGGCTTGCCGTTGAGGCGGGTGCCGTTCTTGGTCTGGAGGGGTTGTATCTTCCAATTCCCCTGGGCATCCCGGAGCAGGGCAATGTGGCTGCGGGAGACGGTGGGGAAATTCAGGTCCACATCCGCCCAGCGCCCCCGTCCCACGGTGTTCTCCCAGTGGCACAGATCCAAGCGGGTGCCGTCGTTCATGGCCAGCCAGCCCCAGATCTCCTTGCCGGGCTTTTCCCGGAACAGGGACAGCAGGCAGCGGGCGATGATGAGGATGGCCACCACCACCGCCGCAATGCGCAAAATACCACAGGCCACCGGCAGGACTACGTTGACCACATTCAAAAACGCCTGGGAGGTGTCCACATTCGCCATGGCCCCTTGGACCTGCTCCCCCAGTTGGGAAAAAATCATTTTGATACGGGTAATCAGTTCTTCCATCGCGCCCTCCCTTTTGTGGGCGAACCATGCAAGCATAGTTCACGGAGATTGCGGCCTGGCGGCAAAGCCGCCCCAGACAGCAATCAAACCTCGTCCGTACCTACGGGCACGCAGGCTGCAAGGCTATCCTTCGTTACCAGCACATTATAGCAATAAAATACACAAAAGGCAACCCGCCCCCAATTTCGTCAAAAAAACCATGGGGATACCTTGCAGGCAGGAACCATCCGCGCTATAATGCAAGCTGACACGAATGACACCGCAACGAAAGGATACCCATGAGAGAATCCCCCCGCTTTGAAGCCCTCCCCCTGGGGCTGCTGCTGGCCCTGGCCGGCGGCAGCCTGGACTGTTACACCTATCTGAACCGGGGCCAGGTGTTCGCCACAGCAGAGACCGGAAACCTGGTGATGATGGGGGCCCGGCTGGCCCAGGGGCAGTGGGCACAAGCCCTGCACTACCTCCCCCCCATCCTGGCCTTTGCCGCCGGGGTGCTGGCCACGGAGCTGCTGCGCACCGCCCTGGAACAACGGAAGCCGCCCTTTGACTGGCGCAAATGTATCCTCCTTTTGGAGTGCGCCGTGGTCGCGTCGGTGGCCCTGCTCCCCCTTGGGCGCTGGGACCTGCTGGCCAACGGACTGATCTCCTTTACCAGCGCCATGCAGGTGGAGAGCTTCCGGGTGATTGCCGGCTGCGGCTGCGCCACCACCATGTGTACCGGAAACCTGCGGGCAGGGACGGAACACCTCCTGCGGCGCCTGGCCCGGAAAGACCGGGCCGCAGGGCAAAAGGCCGCCACCTACTATGCCCTCATCCTCTCTTTCGTGGCGGGGGCTGTGCTCAGCGGGTGCCTGTCCCCCCTGCTGGGCCAGCACACCGCCCTCCTCCCCTGCCTGCTGCTTCTGGCCGCGGTAATCCTATCTTGAAAAATAAAAAATGAAACCACAAAGGAGTGTCCCCTCATGAAACAATTTGACGAAAGCTATGTCCTGCTGCGCACCATGGTCAGCGACAGCTACTACCCCAACTTCCTGGTGGAAAAGGTGGAGGAAACCATGGCCCCTGTGATCCGTATGTTAGAGGCCGGGGAAACTGACCTGGACGTGATCCAGGACAAGCTGGATGAGATGACCCTGGCCATCAACGAGCTGGAAGCAGAGTTTGAGGAACACGACAGCGAATTGGAGACCGTGGCCCGGGAGAGCATTGCCGAGACTGTGGAGTACATCCTGGAATGGTTCCAGATCGACATCGACACCGAGACCGCCATCCGGGAACGGGACTGGTAATGTTTCGGAAATCCCCTGAACGGAAAGGAGCCCCTCTATGAGAGCATTTGCCTATCTCCAAAACGGTCAAGCCGGCTGGGTGGAAAAGGAGCGCCCCCACGCCAGCGGCTTTGATGCCGTGCTCCAACCCCTCCTGGTCTCCCCCTGCACCTCCGACGTCCACAATGTGGCCATCAACTGCCTGCAGCCCCAGCGCATCCTGGGCCACGAAGGCCTAGGGCGGATTGTGGAGGTAGGGGAGCTGGTGCGGGATTTCCAGGTGGGGGATATCGTGGTAGTCCCCCCGGTAACCCCAAACTGGCGCACCGTCCCCGCCCAGCTGGGGGCCCACCAGCACTGTGACGGCCTCATCACCGGCCAAAAGCTCTCCAACTCCGAGGACGGGCTTTTGGCGGAATACACCCTGATCCGGGACATCGACGCCAACGCCGCCCGCATCCCCCAGGGGGTATCCTTGGAGGCGGCGGTAATGGCGGCAGATATGCTCAACACTGGCCTCTACGGCGCGGAGCTGGCAGAGGTCCAGACGGGGGACTGTGTGGTGGTGATGGGCATTGGCCCTGTGGGCCTCATGGCCATCGCCGGTGCCCGGCTCCGGGGGGCAGGGCGGATCATCGCCGTTGGCAGCCGCCCCAAATGCGCGGAGCTGGCGCAATTCTACGGGGCCACAGACCTGGTGGACTACCACAACGGGGATGTCCCCCGGCAGGTCTTTCAGCTCACAGACAAGCAGGGGGCAGACTGCTGCATCTGCGCCGGGGGCGGGGACGACGCCCTCAGCCAGGCAGTGGCCATGGTCCGCTGGGGCGGCACCGTAGGCAACGTGAACTACTTCACCAGCTCCGGCGACCTGCCCCTAAACAACATCCGCTTTGGCTTTGGCATGGGCAACAAAACCATCCGGGGGGGCGAATGCCCCGGTGGACGCGCCCGGATGGAACGGCTGCTGCGGCTGCTGGAATACCAACGGGTGGACCCCCTGCCCCTGATCACCCACCGTTTCACCGGATTAGACCAGGTGGAGACTGCCTTCCACCTCATGAAAGCCAAGCCGCCGGAGCTGGTGAAACCCATCATCCATCTTTGACCCCAGAACCTTCTGAAAGGACGTGTCCCCCATGCACCCTGCCCTCTTTTTCGATTTGGACGGCACCCTCACCGACTCCGGCCCCGGCATCATGAACTGCGCCCAGCTGGCCTTGGAGGCCTACGGCATCCAGGCCCCCAGGGAGGCCCTCCGCGCCTTTGTAGGCCCACCCCTCCGGGTGAGCTTCGCCCGCTTCGGCGTGCCGGAAGGGGAGCTAGAGCACGCCATCGCCCGGTTCCGGGGGCGCTACCAGACAGTGGGCAAGTTTGAAAACTTCCCCTATCCCGGTATCCCAGGGCTCTTGGAGCAGCTCCAACAGGAGGGCTTCCCCCTCTATGTGGCCACCTCCAAGCCGGAGGTCACAGCCAAGGAAATCCTCTCCCACTTCCACTTGGACGGCTACTTCCTGGAAATCTGCGGCGCCACCATGGACAGCAGCCGGGAGAACAAGGCCGACGTAATCGCCTACCTCCTGGACAAAGCCGCCGGGGCAGGACATGTCCTGATGATCGGTGACACGGACTACGACGTGCTGGGGGCCGCCGCCCACGGCATCCCCACCATCGGCGTAAGCTGGGGCTATGGGGATGTCCACAGCATGGAGGCCGCCGGGGCCCTGGCAGTGGTGGACACCCCCCAGGCCCTGTACACCCAGGTCTGCGCTGGAATTTCTCGTCAAAAATAATAAATTCTTCCGCATTTCCCTTGCATTTCCCCGTCAAAAGGTATATACTACAGATAGAAGGAAATCGAAACACAGCCGGTCAGGAAATGGAAGCCCGTCACGTCCCGAAAGGAGGGGACCTGTGATGAAGATCTATTCCATCCGAGAGAGACCGGAGTTCATTCCGGCCATGCTGGAGAGCTTGGAGCGCCACTGGCCAGCCTGTATGCCCTGGATCAAGAAGCACATGGGGCTCGTACTGGCCCAGCCCGGGCCCATCCCCGACGCCTACATCGCCGTGGATCACGGCAAAGCGGTGGGAGGGTACACCTTAGCCATCAAGCAAATCCTCTACAGCGAGGCAGAGGGCCTGTGGATCGCCACGCTGTACGTGGACCCCAAGTTCCGAGGGCAGCACCTGAGCCCCATCCTCATCGACCACGCCCGGCGGCGGGGGGGCGAGCTGGGGTACGAAAAAATCTATCTGGCCTCCGAACACTGCAACTATTATGAAAAGTACGGCTTTTACACCATCGGCCCCG
>CAJUCB010000065.1:0-677 GCA_910584805.1 uncultured Oscillospiraceae bacterium | reverse complement strand
GTGCATAAAAAAATCGCCTGAGCGCTTGCCCACCCACCACAAATGACAAAAAAGCTGCCGTCTCCCCTGCTGAGAAACGGCAGCTTTTAGCGTTTACATTTCCCTTCTCCCCTCCAAAGCCCGCATGAGGGTGGCATCATCCGCATATTCTAAATGGCCCCCTACGGGAACCCCGTAGGCCAGGCGGGTGACTTTGACCCCAAAAGGTTTCAGCATCCGGGAGAGGTACATAGCCGTGGCCTCCCCCTCGGTGTCCGGGTTGGTGGCCATGATTACCTCCTGGACCTCCCCCTGGCTCACCCGCTCCAAGAGGGACTTGATATACAGGTCATCCGGCCCCACCCCGTTCATGGGGGAGAGCACCCCGTGGAGCACATGGTAGCGCCCCCGGTACTCCCGGGACCGCTCGAAGGCAATCACGTCCTTGGGGTCCGCCACCACACATACGGTGCCGGCGTCCCGCTTCTCGCTGGCGCAGACGCTACAGGGGCCGTCCCCCTCCGTCAGGTTCTGGCACACAGGGCACAGGGCAATGCTCTCCTTGGCCTCCAAAATGGCATGGGCGAAAGCCTCCACCTCGCTCTCCGGCAGGGAGAGCACAAAAAAGGCCAGTCGTTGGGCGGTCTTTTTGCCAATGCCCGGCAGGCGGGCGAACTGTTCCACCAGTTTTTCCAGGG
>CAJUCB010000064.1 GCA_910584805.1 uncultured Oscillospiraceae bacterium | reverse complement strand
TGCGCACCATCGCCCACCTGCGGCCCCGGACCAACCTGTACTCCGCCGCCTTCCGGGTGCGCTCTGTGGCCGCCTTCGCCATCCATGAGTTCTTCCAGAACCGGGGCTTCGTATATGTCCACACCCCCATCATCACTGCCAGCGATGCCGAGGGGGCCGGGGAGATGTTCCAGGTGACCACCCTGGATGTAAACAACCCGCCCCGCACAGAGGACGGCAGTGTGGACTGGTCCCAGGACTTCTTTGGCAAACATGCCAACCTCACCGTGTCCGGCCAGCTCAACGCAGAGAACTTTGCCCAGGCCTTTGGCAATGTGTACACCTTCGGCCCCACCTTCCGGGCGGAGAACTCCAACACCCAGCGCCATGCCGCTGAGTTCTGGATGATCGAGCCGGAGATGGCTTTCTGCGACTTGGCGGGGGATATGGACGTTGCCGAGGCCATGATCAAATACGTCATCCGGGTGGTGCTGGAACGCTGCCCCCAGGAGATGGAATTTTTCAATTCCTTTGTGGACAAGGGCCTGCTCCAACGCCTAGAACACGTGGCCAACTCTGACTTTGGGCGGGTGACCTATACGGAGGCTGTGGACATCCTCATGGAGCACAACGACAAGTTCGACTTCAAGGTCTCCTGGGGCACCGACCTCCAAACGGAGCACGAGCGCTTCCTCACCGAGGAGGTGTATAAGCGCCCGGTGTTCGTCACCGACTACCCCAAGGAGATCAAGGCCTTCTATATGCGCCTCAACGACGACGGCAAGACCGTGGCCGCCACCGACTGCCTGGTGCCCGGCATCGGGGAGATCATCGGCGGCAGCCAGCGTGAAGAACGGCTGGACGTGTTGGAGGCCCGGATCAAGGCGCTGGGTATGGACCCCAAGGACTATTGGTGGTATCTGGACCTGCGGCGCTACGGCTCCTGCCGCCACGCCGGCTTCGGGCTGGGCTTTGAGCGGATGGTGATGTATCTCACCGGCATCGCCAACATCCGCGACGTGCTTCCTCACCCCAGGACGGTGGGGAGTGCGGAGTTTTAAGAAAGAGATTCCCAGTTCTCATTAGGAAAGGACCGAGGCTATTTTAGCTTCGGTCCTTTTTATGCACTCGTATCCAATCTAAAATCTCATCATACCCTGTGGTTCCCGCTGCCACAGCCAAACCCAATGAGATCAATTCCCCTTGTGTGTAACTTACTGCTACACCATTCAGGCTCAGCATCATAAGCATGGCCAGTATTCCAACACGCTTGTTTCCGTCCAAAAAGGCATGATTATTCACCAACGCAAACGCCAGCCGGGCCGCCTTTTCCTCTGCCGTGGGGTATGGCTCCACATTCCCTACCTGTATGGTGGCACTCCAAACTGCAGACTCCAAAAGCCCCCTATCCCGCAAACCAGCTGCACCACCGGTTGACTGAATCAACTTTTCATGAAGCAAAATGACCTCATCTACCGTCAGACAAATCATTTGGCAAGCTCCTGAAGGGCTTCTATATTCTCTGAAAGCAAACGATCCGCCTCTTTCTCTACCTTTTGCCTCCTGGTTACGCGGAAAGCTTGTAGGGCATCATATTCCTCAAACCCTACCACAACATATCGGGGCGAATTGTTTTTCAAAATAACGGCTGTTCCCGCTTCATCCACCAGCCGGGCTACCCTGGAAAAATTCTGGTTTGCTTCTGTCATGGGAACAAGGGTTTTGGTATCCACTAACATCTTGATCACCTCATGATATAGTATACGTAAAATATAGGATAAAATCAACCTATAATTTTACCATTCCACATCGGATTCTAAGAAAGGGCTTCCCGCATGCTCGGAAGCCCTTTTGTTCGGTGCCACAGTATTCTTAGTTATCTGCTCTTTTTTCAAATCGGTTCTGGTAATAGTTGATGGCCAAATGCACATAATGCGTTTGGGCTTCCTCTATTCTGTTCACCAATTCCATAATTTGGCGGTATATTTCGGCTTTGATTTCTTCCGGTACGTCCTCATCCTCCGGCAAAGGAACGGGCAATTTTTCATAAATCACATCATCAGCAACATCGCCTATGAGTGTTTCCAGCAATAAATCTGGCGTATCCATCACCATTGGTGCCTCTGCCTCCGGCCTTTCCGCAAGGACTCTGATATAACCCACTTTCTCAGAGTAGAGGATGTCAAAATATGACTGTTTTTGGATATAGTCCGCAAATACTCCTATGATCCTATCCATCTCCTGTTTGGCTTCGATTGTATAAATCATAAGTACCTCCTCCTTTTATTATCATGATACAGGATACAATATCGTGTGTCAATATAAATACGATATTATATATCTCATTTATTGTATCGTGCGATATAAAATAGGGCGCAAGGGGAGATCGCCTAATGTATGAAGAATTTATACAAAATAGAATCACGCAGCTTAGAATGCAACGGGGTGTTTCCGCCCGCGATATGTCTCTATCTATTGGACAGAACGAGAGTTATATCAACCAAATTGAAAACAAAAAGACATTGCCCTCCCTACAAGGCCTGCTTTACATCTGTGAATATTTTGGCATTACTCCTCAACAGTTTTTTGACATGGACAGCCCGTATCCGTCTCAGTTTGCAACGTTAATGGAGGATTTGAAACAATTAGATTTTGAAACATTATCCCATTTGACTGCACTCGTAAAAAGACTGGTTCAAAATAAATAGCAACAATATAGAAAAGGGCTTCCCATTGTGTGGGAGGCCCTTTCGTCATGTGTCACCATATCCCTTATCGTCCTTTTTCCTCTCAAAACGATCCTGATAATAATTGATGGCCAGATGCACATAACGTTCCCGGTTTTCCTCTAGCCTTTTCACCGGCTCCATGATTTGGTGGTATATTTCGGTTTTGGTTTCTAGGTTTACGTCCCCGTCCTCTGGCAAATGGGAGGGCAATTTTTGTGCCATCACAGCATCGGCAATGCTGCCGATCAGCGTTTCCACCAGCTGATCCGGTGTATCCATGGCCTCTTCCCTTCCCGCTATGATTCTGAAATAACCCTTCTCCTCAGCGTAGCGGATGTCAAGGCCCCGGAGCTTGTCCGCAAACGCTGCCAGGATGCCATCCATCTGTTTCTTGGTCTCCTCTGTATAAACCATCATACCACCTCTTTTATTATAAATTTATAGTTTTATTTTTCGCGTGTTATTATAATATGTTTTTACTTCTTCTGTCAAGCTATACTATATACATGGGATGAGAGGTGACGGTATGGCGAAGGAAATCATCATCAAGCGGAAAACTGCCCGCAGAGGCGATGACGGCCACAAAATCATATCCGTTCGGATGCGGGATGAACTGGTGGAACGGCTGGATGAGCTGTCCGCAAAAACAGACCGCTCCCGCAATGAGGTCATCAACCTGCTCTTAGAAGCAGCCGTTGATATTGTGCGGGTTGAAGAGTGATACGACGAACGCCCACCCCAAAGCGGGGTGGGCGTTCTTGACAATCGTTTGTGCCTAAGCGATATGTTGATCCTCAGCAGCCGCAGCCACAACCACAGCCGCAGCCGCAGTCGTTGCCGCAGTTGCCGCCGTTCCCGCCGTTGCTGCCGTTCCCACCGCAGGGGTTGCAGCAGCAGCAGCAGCAATTGTTGCCGCTCCCACCGCTGTTGCCGCAGCAGCAGAACAGGATGATAAGGATCAGAATCAGCCACAGGCACCCATTGCCCCAACCACCATTACTGTTACACATAGACAAGAACCTCCTATCCAAGATCGAGACCTCTCGTCGGTCTCAGTTCATCTTATGCGATAGGCGGGGGAGTGTGCGCTCATTTCTTTTTCTTGCCTCGAATGGTCAAAATCGGCTTGCAGCACAGGTCCTCAATGTCCGTCAGGGTGGCCGCCGGAATTTTCAGGGCTCCGTCGCACTGGGCGCAGAACAGCTCCACGGAGCTGTAGTTGATCTTCAGCTTCCAGCTCCGGCAGCCGCAGGTACAGGAGATGCCGTCCCGCAGGCCGATATCCCGGAGCTCCTCTAGGATTTCCTCCATCACCATGTCGTTGAGGAAGGTCCCCTGGGCCCCGGCCTCAGACTCCAAGGCATCCACCGTCTCTTCCAACCGCCTCATGGCGGCGAACACCGGCTCCTCCTCCCCCACATAGCAGCAGTCCAGGCCAGAGTTGGCGCAGGAGAAGGCCAGGGTCTTTTCCTTCAGGAAGGCAGACATGGAGCAGGTCACGGTATGCTCCCGCTCGCAGAAGAGGCAGGGCACCGTCAAGCGGGCCTGATGGCCCATGAGGGCGATGTCCACCCCGGACTTCCCGCAGGGGCAGGGCAGCCGCCCCCCAGACGCGGCCAGCTGAAAGGCCGTCCGCTCCAAAATCACCGGCTGGCGGCAGACCGGGCAGATAAAGGCAATGGATCGTTTCGCGTCCTCTACCATAAGAGATCGCCTCCGTTTCGTTTCACACGCCGCGGCTGCGGCTGGTTGCAGGTTTGTATTCCTTCCTATTATACCACAGCCCAGAGGACTTGACCATCCTCCCCGCCGCCTGCGTCTTTTACAAGCAGAACAGATATCCCCGTACTTTCCCCCGTCTTTTCATAAAATTCGACGGTTTTATTTCAAACCCTTGACAGCGGGCCAAAAGCGTTGTAAAGTGAGAACGACAATTGAATCCATATCTTCAGGGCAGGGTGCAAGTCCCTACCGGTGGTAAAGCCCACGAGCCGTAAAAGGCATGATTCGGTGCAACTCCGAAGCCGACAGTGACAGTCTGGATGGAAGAAGATGAACACACGCAGGTGTCCCTGCGTTTGCTTTGCATTGCTCTGGGATGTTTTTCATTCCAGAGATTTTTGTTTGGGCAGATGCGCGGTTCCCTGTGTCCTTTGACCACGCCTTGGAGATACTATATCCAGGGCGTGTTTTGTCGCGTCAAAGAGGTGGATACAAGTATGAACGACCAAAAATACATGGGCTTGGCCCTGGACCTGGCCCGGAAGGGCTGGGGATGGACCAGCCCCAACCCCATGGTGGGGGCCGTGATCGTCAAGGACGGGCGGATCATCGGCAAGGGCTACCACGTCAAATGCGGGGAGCTCCACGCGGAGCGGGCCGCTTTGGCCAACTGCACCGAGAACCCTGCTGGGGGGACCATCTATGTAACCCTGGAACCCTGCTGCCACCATGGCCGCCAGCCCCCGTGTACCGAGGCCATTTTGCAGGCCAAGCTGGCCCGGGTGGTGGTGGGCTCCGGGGATCCCAACCCCCAGGTGGCCGGGCAGGGCATCGGCATCCTCCGGGCGGCCGGGGTGGAAGTCACCGAGGGCGTCCTGGCAGACAACTGCCGGGCACTGAACCACGTGTTCTTCCATTATATCCAGACCAAGCGCCCCTATGTCGTCCTGAAATACGCTATGACCCTGGACGGGAAGCTGGCCGCTTACACCGGGGCCTCCCAGTGGATCACCGGGCCCGAGGCCCGGCAGCATGTTCACCTTCAGCGCAGCCGCTACCGGGGCATTCTGGTGGGCGTAGGCACGGTGCTGGCGGATGATCCCCAGCTCACCTGCCGGGTGGACGGAGGCCGGGACCCCCTGCGTATCATCTGCGACAGCCAGCTGCGCACCCCCCTCAGCGCCCAGGTGGTCCGCACAGCGAAGGACGTCCCCACTCTCCTGGCCACCTGCTGTCAGGAAACGGAAAAAATCAAAGCCTATACGGACCTGGGCTGTCAGGTCCTGCCCCTGCCCCAGGGTAAGAACGGCGGCGTGGACCTCCCCGCCCTGCTCACCGAGCTGGGGAAACAGGAAATCGACAGCATCCTGGCGGAGGGCGGCGGCGCCATCCACTGGTCCTTCCTAGAGGCAGGGCTCGTGGACAAGGTACAGGCCTATATCGCCCCCAAGCTCCTGGGGGGCCAGGGGGCCAAGGGCCCTGTGGGGGGCCAGGGCTTCCCCCACCCAGACCAGGCCGTCCGATTGAAGGCCCCCGTCCTCACCCAGTTGGGGGAGGACCTCTTGATAGAAAGCGAGGTGGAGAAGTAAATGTTCACAGGCATCGTGGAAGAGATGGGCACCATCCGGGCCATCCGCCGGGGGCGCAGCAGCGCCGTGCTGGACATCCAGGCCAAAACCGTCCTCAGCGACGTCCACATTGGGGACAGCATCGCCGTCAACGGCGTGTGCCTCACCGTTACGGACTTCTCCCCAGAGGGCTTTTCCGCCGACGTGATGCACGAAACCCTGAACCGTTCCTCCCTATCCCAGCTGAAAAACGGCAGCCGGGTAAACCTGGAACGGGCCATGGCCGCCAACGGCCGCTTCGGCGGGCACATCGTGGCAGGCCATGTGGATGGGGTGGGCACCGTCACAAAACTCACCCAGGACGACAACGCGATATGGTACACCATCCGGGCGGACGCCAACATTTTGCGCTATGTGGTGGAGAAGGGCTCCATCACCATTGACGGCATCAGCCTCACCGTGGCGACGGTGGACAGCGATAGCTTTCAAATCTCTGCCATCCCCCACACCGTGGCGGTGACGGTGCTCAAGGACCGTAAGCCCGGGGATATCGTCAATTTAGAAACTGATATCATCGGCAAGTATGTGGAAAAGCTGCTCACTGCCCCGCAAGCAGAGGAGAAGCCCAGCAGCCGCATCACCCGTGACTTTTTGACCCAATACGGCTTTTGACCCATTTTGAAAGGAGACCATCCCATGTTCAAGTTCAACACCATCGAAGAGGCCCTAGAGGACCTGCGCAACGGCAAGCTCATCCTCTGCACCGACGACCCCGACCGGGAAAACGAGGGGGACTTCATCTGTGCCGCAGAGTTCGCCACCACAGAGAACGTCAACTTCATGGCCACCCACGGCAAGGGCCTGATCTGTATGCCCATGTCTGAGGAGTACGTCCACCGCCTCCAATTCCCCCAGATGGTCACCCGGAACACCGACAACCACGAGACCGCCTTTACCGTCTCCATCGACCACGTGGACACCACCACCGGTATCTCCGCCGCCGAGCGCTCCATCACCGCCATGAAGTGCGTAGACGAGAACGCCAAGCCTGAGGACTTCCGCCGCCCCGGCCACATGTTCCCCCTGCTAGCCAAGAAGAACGGCGTGCTGGAACGCAACGGCCACACAGAGGCCACCGTGGACCTGCTGCGCCTGGCAGGGCTGAAGGAGTGCGGCCTGTGCTGCGAGATCATGCGGGAGGACGGCACCATGATGCGCACCCCGGAGCTCATTGAGCTGGCGGAGAAATGGGACATCAAGTTCATCACCATCAAGGACCTGCAAAACTACCGCAAGCGCCATGAGGTGCTGGTGGAACGGGTCACCACCGCCAAGATGCCCACCCGCTATGGGGACTTTACCGCCTACGGCTATGTGAACAAGGTCAACGGCGAGCACCACATCGCCCTGGTGAAGGGGGACATCAGTAGCGGCGAGGATGTGTTGTGCCGGGTTCACTCCGAGTGCCTCACCGGGGACGCCTTCGGCTCCCTGCGCTGCGACTGCGGCCAGCAGTTGGCCGCCGCCATGGCGCAGATCGAAAAGGAAGGGCGGGGCGTCCTGCTCTATATGCGCCAGGAAGGGCGGGGCATCGGCCTTATCAACAAGCTCCGGGCCTACACCCTCCAAGACGACGGCATGGACACCCTGGAAGCCAACCTAGCCCTGGGCTTCGCCGGGGACTTGAGAGAATACTATATCGGCGCACAGATTCTGCGGGACCTGGGCATCAAGACCCTGCGGCTGCTCACCAACAACCCGGATAAAGTCTATCAGCTCTCTGACTTTGGCATGTCCATCAAGGAACGGGTCGCCATCCAGATGGACGCCAACCCCCATGACCTCTTCTATCTGCGCACCAAACAGGAGAAGATGGGCCATATTCTGAACTATTAAACCGATAGAAACACATAAGGAGGAACATTCCCATGAAAACGTTTGAAGGCAATCTGATCGCAAAAAGCATGAAGGTGGGCATCGTCGCCGCCCGGTTCAACGAGTTCATCACCAACAAGCTCCTGGGGGGCGCCATGGACGGCCTGCTGCGCCACGGCGTCCAGGAGGAGGACATCCAAGTGGCCTGGGTACCCGGCGCCTTTGAGATTCCCCTCATCGCCTCTAAGATGGCCAAGAGCGGCAAGTATGACGCGGTGATCTGCCTGGGGGCTGTGATCCGGGGCAGCACCACCCACTATGACTACGTGTGCAGCGAGGTCTCCAAGGGTATCGCCACCGTGTCCCTACACAGTGACATCCCCGTGATGTTCGGCGTACTCACCACAGAGAACATCGAGCAGGCCATTGAGCGCGCCGGGACCAAGGCGGGCAACAAGGGCTATGACTGCGCCCTGGGGGCCGTGGAGATGGTGAACCTCATTCGGGAGATTGAGGGCTGAGGGATTCCAAAAACGGAGCCTTTGGAAATCATTGTGACACCATTTGAGACGGAAACGCTCCGTCGGCACTGGCTGCCATAAAGCTGCCGCAAAAAAAGAACCGAGACTGTTTCTGAACCCAGAAGCAGTCTCGGTTTTCTTCGTGTTATTCCGGATACACCCGGATGCAGTCCTCGAACGCTGCTGCGTCCTCCGTGGAGATATAGAGCTCCGCCGACTGGGAGAGATCGTTGTCCAAAAACGTTTCCTCCCGCAGCAGCTTCAGCACCTTGGGCCATCCTTCGGTGGCAGATTTTGTATCCAGCCAAATGCCCAGACGGGGCGCAGCGGTGGAGTCCAGATAATCATAGCCGTTGTCCGCAATGGCCCCTTGGGTCACCGCTTCTACCCGGTCCGGCACCAGATAGCGCAGGTCCAGGTCGGGATTGTCCAGCTTGGTGGGGTCTAATACAATCACAATCGTCTGCATCGCACACAGTCCTTTCCGTCCCAATTACAGCAAAAAGTAGGTCATCAGCGGCAGGGTAATGGCGCTGAGCACGGTGCTCAGGAAGATAATCTTGGAGGCCAGGCGGTCGTCGGTTTGGAAACGCACGCATAGGATCGCAATCATGGCCCCGCTGGGGCAGGCGCTGATGATGGTGTAGGTCCCCAGGGTAATGGAGCCCTCTGGCAGCAGAAAGCCCATGAGCAGCACGGTCAGCACCGGGCAGAGGATCAGCCGGGCCAGGCTCACCACATAGGCACGCCAGTCTAGTAGGGCCTCCCGGATGGGCATGGTGCTCAGGGAGATGCCGATGATGAGCATGGACAGGGATACCGTAGCCCCGCCCATGGTGGACAGGAAATCCGCCGCCATGGCCGGCATGGGAATTTGGGCCAGGAAGATCACAATGGCGGCCAGGGTGGCCAGAAGGGGGACACTGAAAATCTCCCGGAGGTTGAGCTTCCCCTTCTTATCCTCCTGCTGGTGGAGCAGGCTCACCCCCAGGGTGTAGAGGATGAGGTTGAAGGGGATGTTGGTCAGGGAGGCACAGAACACCGCTTCCGGGCCAAAGATCGCCTCCACCAGGGGGAAACCCACAAAGACGTTGTTCATAAAGAGCACACACAGCCAGGCCACATTGCGGGCTTGGCCCCGGAGGCCCACACAGTGGGTCACAAGGAACCCCACGACACCCCCTATCAGGAAGGGGACAAAGGCCACCAGCATGGCGGTTCCCAGTTCGCCCCCAGTGAAGATGGGCTCCACGTTTACCACAGAGTTCAGAATGGTACAGACGATGAACAGATTCATCACCAGGCGGCTGAGCATTTGGCTAAACCGCCCGTCTACCCAGCCTGCCTTGGCGCTGAGAACACCCACCAGGATCAGCGCCACCAGGACCACCATTTTTTCCAAAACCACCAGCCAGGCCATGGGCCCCACCTCTCTATCTATCGCTCACAGGAAAGGGCCAGGCGGCTCTGTCGTGTATCGCTTTTATACCTTGATTTCTGTCCCGGTGCCCTGTAGGGCGTCGGGGTATTTGTCCAGCATGGGCTGGACGCAGTCCTTCAGGAAGCGTTCCACCTGCTCTGGGCAGCAGCCGATGTAGTCGGCAGGGTCCAGGTGCCGGCGGACTTCCTCGGCGGAGAGGCCGAAGGCCGGGTCGGCAGCAATGCGTTCCAGCAGGTCGTTGTCCTTCCCCTCATCCTTCACCCGGCTTCCGGCGGCCAGGGAGTGGGTGCGGATGCGCTCATGAAGCTCCTGGCGGTTGCCGCCCCGCTTCACGGCGTCCATGAGGATGTTCTCTGTGGCCATAAAGGGCAGCTCCTCCATGATGTGCTTCTCTATGACCTTGGGATGGACCACCAGGTTGGCGGAGACGTTCTCATAGAGGTTTAGGATGGCATCCACTGCCAGGAACGCTTCCGCCACGGAGATGCGCTTGTTGGCGGAGTCGTCCAAGGTCCGCTCGAACCACTGAAGGGAGGTGGTCATGGCGGGGTTGATGGCGTCGGCAATCACATAACGGGCCAAGGCACAGATGCGCTCGCTGCGCATGGGGTTGCGCTTGTAGGGCATGGCAGAGGAACCCACCTGGTTGGCCTCGAAGGGCTCCTCAATCTCCTTCATGTGGCACAGCAGCCGCAGGTCCGTGGCAAATTTGTGGGCAGACTGGGCAATACCAGAGAGGGTGGAGAGGATGGCGGAGTCCACCTTTCGGGTGTAGGTCTGGCCGGACACAGGCTGGACCTGGTCATAGCCCATCTCCGCGGCGATCTTCCGGTCCAGTTCCCGCACCTTCTCCTGGTCTCCGCCGAAGAGCTCCAGGAAGCTGGCCTGGGTGCCGGTGGTGCCCTTGCAGCCCAGGAGCTTCAGGTTGTCCAGGCGGAATTCCACCTCTTCCAGGTCCATGAGCAGCTCGTTCATCCACAGGGTGGCCCGCTTGCCCACTGTGACCATCTGGGCGGCCTGGTAGTGGGTGTAGCCCAGGGTGGGAAGGGACTTATACTCGTTGGCAAAGCGAGCCAGGGCGCTCAGGATACGCACCAGCTTGTCCCGGATCAGCGCCAAGGCCTCCCCCATGAGGATGACGTCGGTGTTATCCCCCACATAGCAGCTGGTGGCCCCCAGGTGGATGATGGGCATGGCATTGGGGCACTTGGCCCCGTAGGCGTGGATATGGGCCATGACATCGTGGCGCAATTCCTTCTCCTTCTGGGCGGCCAGCTCGTAATCGATGTTGCCCTGCTCCCGCTCCAACTCGTCAATCTGCCCCTGGGTGATGGGCAGGCCCAGTTCCATCTCCGCCCGGGCCAGGGCAATCCACAGACGGTGCCAGGTGGTGAACTTCTTGTCCGGGGAGAAAATATAGAGCATTTCCGGGCTGGCGTAACGGGAGGCCAGGGGGCTTTCATAGGTGTTCTTCATCGGGATACCCTCTCTTTATCTTATGGCGCCTTGCGGCATAGTTTGAAACGTCTTAGAATCATATGCAGTATAGCATAAAATAGAAAGAGGTACAATCCCCCGCCGGGAAAATCCCGCCGGGACGGCTTGGGCTACCCTTGACAAGGGGGAGCTACGATTCCCTGTGCGGAAGTGCTTCCTTTTCTGTGGGGACTGCCATTGCGCATGACAATTTTCTTGGGTATGGTGTCCTTAAAACTTCTCTGCCAGAACCGCCGCCTGTTTACAGCCGTCTGTCTTAGCA
>CAJUCB010000063.1 GCA_910584805.1 uncultured Oscillospiraceae bacterium | reverse complement strand
GCTTCAAGTTCGGCATCCCTATGGACGCCGACCTGGTCTTTGACGTGCGCTTCCTCCCCAACCCCTTTTATATTGCGGAGCTGCGGGAGTGTACCGGGCTGGAAGAGGCGGTGCGCAGCTTCCTCTTCGGCTACCAGCAGACCAACACCTTTCTGCGCCATTTGGAGGAGATGCTCTCCTTCCTCCTGCCCCAGTATGTGGAGGAGGGGAAGTCCTCCCTGGTGATTGCCATCGGCTGCACCGGCGGCCACCACCGCTCCGTGGCCATCGCCCACGCCCTGACGGAATACATCCGGCAAAAGGGCTACCGGGTGGAGGAGCTCCACCGGGACATGGGGCGATGAACCACACCACCATAGAGGAGGGACGCCCCATGTCCTTTGCTGGCGACACGAAAACAGAGCTGTGCCGGACCAAGCTCACCCGGGCCTGCTGCGCCCAGGCGGAGGCCTGCGGCATCCTGCTCTTTTGCAACCACTTCTCCCCCCGGCAGGTGCGCATCATCACCGAGTCCGCCGCCTTTGCCCAGCGCCTGCCCCTGCTCTTCCAAAAGGCCTTTGGCCTGGGCTTCGACGGCCGGGGCGGGGAGGGGCCGGGGAAACGGGTGTTTACCATCACCCAGCCGGACAAGCTCCGGGCCCTTTGGCAGGCCTGCGCCTTTGACCTCAACGGCCCCGCCCACCACATCAACTTCGGCCTGTTGGAGGAGGCCCACTGCCGCCTGGCCTTCCTCCGGGGGGCGTTCCTGGCAGGGGGCTCCGCCATCGACCCGAAAAAGGGCTACCATTTGGAGTTTTCCACCACCCACTTCAGCGTCAGCCGGGAGCTCACCGCCCTGCTGTTGGAGCTGGGCTTCCCCCCCAAGGAGTCCACCCGGAAGTCCAACTACGTCACCTATTTCAAACAGAGCGAGACCATTGAGGAGCTCCTCACCGCCATCGGCGCGCCGGTGTCCGCCATGGAGCTGATGAACGCCAAGGCGGAAAAGCTCCTGCGCAACGGGGTGAACCGCCGGGTGAACTGCGAGGCCGCCAACGTGGGCAAGACCGTGGACGCCGCCTTGGAGCAGCGCCGGGCCATCCAGGCCCTGCGGGCGTCCCAGCGCTTGGAAACCCTCTCCCCCAAGCTCCAGGAGGCCGCCCAGCTTCGGGAGACCTACCCGGAGCTCTCCCTGGCCCAGCTGGCGGAGCTGTGTACCCCTCCGGTGACCAAGTCCTCCCTGAGCCACCGGCTGCGCAAGCTCATTGCCTTGAGCCAAGAAGCGCCGGAAGGCGCGGAGGGATAGGCACCAGGGATGCGTCCCACCCCACCACCGAGCAAACGACGACAAAGGAGGGGAACCATGTATTTCACACTGATTTTGACCATCCTATGTGCCGGGTTATCCTTCGTGATGCTGGCCCTGACCATCATCAAAGGGGTCAGGGGGGACTATTATACCGGCACCCTGACGGTGGGGACGCTGGCCTTTTGTCTGCTGTCCCTTCTGTTATCCGGCGTTTTCTAACCGCTGGATCCACCACACATACCATAAGATACCATAGAAACAAAAAGGAGTTAATTGTTATGGACCTGACACGTTACCAGAAAGCAATGGACCTGCACAGCAAGGGCTTCAACTGCTGCCAGTCTGTTCTGGCGGCCTTTTCTGACCGCACGGGCCTAGACGACCAGACCGCCTTCAACCTGGCCGGGGGCTTCGGTGCCGGGGCGGGCACCGGGGAGCTGTGCGGCGCCCTCAGCGGAGCGGTGATGACCCTGGGCCTCACCCATCCCGTGGACCCCGCCGACCCCGTGGGGGGCAAGCGCCGGACCATGGGCCTGGGCAAGCAGGTCCAGCAGGGGGTGAAGGAGCGCTTCGGCAGCCTGCGCTGCACCGACCTCTTGAAAACCGATATCTCCCCAGAACTCACCCCGGTGGCCCAGGAGATGGGCCTCACCAACCGCTGTGATATCCTCATCGTCAATGCCATCCAGCGGGTGGAAGCGCTCCTCCAGGAGGAGGCCTAAGCCATGGCCTTTGTCCACCTCCACGTCCACTCGGAATACAGCCTCCTGGACGGGGCCTGCCGCTTGGAGGGCCTGGTGCAGCGGGTGAAGGAATTGGGGCAGACGGCCGTAGCCGTCACCGACCACGGGGTGATGTACGGGGCGGTGGACTTTTACAAGGCCGCCAAGGCCGCGGGCATCAAGCCCATCATCGGCTGCGAGGTGTACGTGGCCCCCCGGACCCGCTTTGACAAGGTCCATGAGCTGGACGATAAGCCCTACCACCTGGTGCTGCTGTGCCGCAACGAGACCGGCTATCGCAACCTCTCCGCCCTGGTGAGCCGGGGCTTCACCGAGGGGTTTTACGGCAAGCCCCGCATCGACATGGCGCTGTTGGAGGAGTACCACGAGGGCTTGCTTGCCCTCTCCGCCTGCCTGGCGGGGCAGCTGCCCCGGCTGCTGCTGGCGGGGGACTATGAGGGGGCCAAGGCCCATGCCCTCCACATGCGGGAGCTCTTCGGCCCCGACGGCTATTACCTGGAACTCCAAGACCACGGCATCCCCCAGCAGCGGGAGGCCGCGGGGGCCATTGCCCGGCTCCACCGGGACACCGGCATCCCCCTGGTGGTCACCAATGACGCCCACTACCTCACCCGGGAGGACGCCGCCACCCAAGATGTACTCCTGTGCATCCAGACCGGCCGCAGCGTGGAGGACCCCAGCCGGATGCGCTTCGAGACCCAGGAGTTTTACATCAAGTCCCAAGAGGAGATGGCCGCCCTCTACCCGGACTTCCCGGAAGCGGTGGAAAATACGGCCAAAATCGCCGATTTGTGTAACCTGGACTTCCAGTTCGGGGTCTACCACCTGCCAGAATTCAAGCTGCCAGAGGGGGAGGCCGACGGGGACGCCTATTTTGAAAAGCTCTGCCGGGCGGGGTTCCGGGAGCGCTACCCCCAGGGCAGCGGCGAGTATGAACAGCAGTTGGAATACGAGATGGCCATGATCCGCCGGATGGGCTTTGTGGAATACTTCCTCATCGTCTCCGACTTCATCGGCTATGCCAAGGCCCAGGGCATCCCGGTGGGGCCGGGGCGGGGCTCCGCCGCCGGGTCCATGGTGGCCTATTGCTTAAAAATCACCGACGTGGACCCCATGAAGTATGCCCTGTATTTCGAGCGCTTTTTGAACCCCGAGCGGGTGTCCATGCCGGATATCGACGTGGACTTCTGCTACCGCCGCCGGGGAGAAGTCATCGACTATGTGAACCGGAAGTACGGCGGGGACCATGTGGCCCAGATCGTCACCTTCGGCACCATGGCCGCCAAGGGGGCCATCCGGGACGTGGGACGGGCCCTGGATGTGCCCTATGCCCAGGTGGACGCCATCGCCAAGCAGGTGCCCGACACCCTGCACATCACCTTGGAACAGGCCCTGCAAGTTTCCAAGCCATTCCGGGAACTCTACCAGAGTGACCCAACGGCCAAGCAGATCATCGACACCGCCAAGAGCCTAGAGGGGATGCCCCGCCACGCCTCCACCCACGCCGCCGGGGTGGTTATCACCCGGGAGCCTGTGGACCACTACGTCCCCCTGGCGAAAAACGACGAGGCCATCGTCACCCAGTACACCATGACCACCCTGGAAGAGCTGGGGTTGTTGAAAATGGACTTCCTGGCCCTGCGCAACCTCACGGTGTTGGACGACGCCCTGGCCCTGGTCCGGGCCCACACCCCAGGGTTCAGCCTGGAAGCCATCCCCGACGACGACCCGGAGACCTTCCAAATGCTCTCCGAGGGCCGCACCTGCGGGGTGTTCCAGATGGAATCCGCGGGGATGACCGGTGTGTGTGTGGGCCTCAAGCCCAAGGATATTGAGGACATCACCGCCATCATCGCCCTCTACCGGCCGGGGCCTATGGACTCCATCCCCCGCTTCATTGCCTCCAAGCACGACCCCAAGATGATCAGCTATAAGCACCCGGCCTTGGAACCCATCCTGGCCACCACCTACGGCTGCATCGTCTACCAGGAGCAGGTCATTGAGATTTTCCGCCGCCTGGCGGGCTACTCCCTGGGGCAGGCGGATATGGTCCGCCGGGCCATGAGCAAGAAGAAGCGCAAGGACATCGAGCGGGAGCGCACCGCGTTCCTCCAAGGGGACCCAGAGCGGAACATCGCCGGCTGTGCCGCAGGGGGCATCCCCGGGGAGACCGCCCAGGCCATTTACGACGACATCTCGGACTTTGCCGAGTACGCCTTCAACAAGGCCCATGCGGTGTGTTACGCCATCGTGGCCTATCAGACCGCCTGGTTCAAGTGCCACTATCCCCGGGAGTATATGGCCGCCCTGCTGACCTCGGTGCTGGACTCCCAGGGGAAAATCGCCATCTATATTGCGGAATGCCGGGAGATGGGCATCCGCCTCCTGCCCCCGGATATCAACAAGTCCGGCCCCCACTTCACCGTGGCGGGGGAGGATATCCGCTTCGGCCTGGCCGCCCTGAAAGGGGTGGGCCGGGGCTTTACCAACAAGGTGTTGGAGAAGCGGGGAGAGGGAGGGGCCTTCCGCTCCTTCCCGGACTTCTGCCAGCGGCTGTTGGAGGAGGATTTGAACAAGCGGGTGGTGGAAAGCCTCATCCGCGCCGGGGCCTTTGACTCCATGGGCCTGCGGCGCTCCCAGCTTTTGGACGCCTACGAGAGCTTCCTAGACGCCCTGGCCCGGAACCGGCGGAAGAATTTGGAGGGCCAAGTGGACCTCTTCTCCCTGGGGGGGGAGGAGAGCGAGCCGGTGGAGCTCACCCTCCGGGACATCCCAGAGTGCTCCCCCCAGGAGCTGATGGCCATGGAGAAGGAGCTCACAGGGCTGTACCTCTCCGGCCACCCCATGGATGCCTACCGGGACAGCGCCCAGGCCCAGGGGGCGGTGCCCATCGGCGGGCTGTTGGAATCCCTGGAAGGGGAGAACGCCACCCGCCAGGACGGGGCCCGGGTGCTGGTGGCGGGGGTGGTGTCCTCCGCCAAGACCAAGACCACCCGGAACAACAGCCTCATGGCCTATGTGACCTTGGAGGACGACACCGGCTCTGTGGAGCTGATGGTGTTTGCCCGGGAATTGGAGCAGTGCAGCAACTACCTCCACGAGGGCAGCCCCCTGCTGTGCCAGGGCCGCATCTCCCTGCGGGACGACAAGCCCGCCCAAATTCTGTGCGACCGGGTGACCCCCCTGAGCCAGGTGCCCGAGGCCCCGCCCCCCCAGCCGGAGCTGCGGCAGGGCACCCTGTACCTGCGCCTGGCAGGGGAAGGCCCCCTGCTCCAACGGGTAAAGGACCTGTTCCTCCTCTTCCCCGGGGGGAGCCGCACGGTGCTCTATTTGGCCGACAGCCAGCGGCGGCTGGGGGCCACCTGCCTGCTCCACGAAGCGCTCCTGGAAGAGCTGGGAGAGCTGTTGGGGGAGGAAAATGTGGTGGTGAAAGGGGCGGCATCTTAGGCCCCGGCAGCAACAATCAAACGAAAGGCATACCATGGAAAAAAACATACAACAAGTGTTCTCCCCCCGCCACCAGCGGATTTTATGGGTGGCCCTGAGTATCCTGCTCCAAGCGGGGCTCATTGTGGTGACCCTGCTCTTCTTCAGCCAGTATTTCGGCTGGGTCTACCTGACCTGCGTGGCCATCAGTGTGTTGGTGTCCCTGTACATCTCCACAAAAAAGACCAAGCTGGCCTATAAGGTCGCCTGGATCATCCCCATCCTGCTGTTTCCCCTGGTGGGGGGAATCATGTATATCTTCCTGGGGGGCGGGCGGCAGCCCCACTATCAGAAGGCCGACGCCGTCCGGGTGTTCCGCCGCTACCTGTCCCCCGGCCTGGACAACATGGACTTCCTGGGCTACGGGGCCGACGCCATGCAGCAGGCCTATTACCTCCAGCACAGCGGCTTCTTCCCCGCCTACCTGGGGACGGAAACCCGCTATTTCTCCACCGGCGAGGACTTTTTCCCGGTGCTGTTGGAGGAGCTGGAAAAGGCCCAGTCCTATATCTTCCTAGAGTACTTCATCATCTCCGAGAGCACCATGTGGTGGGAGATTTTGAACGTCTTGGAGAGCAAGGCCCAGGAGGGGGTGGACGTGCGGGTGATCTATGACGGGGTGGGCAGCGCCGCCGTCCTGCCGAAAAATTATCCCGAATACCTCCAAGGCTTGGGCATCCAGTGCCAGGTGTTCCGGCCCTTCGTGCCGGTGCTGTCCATCCACCAGAACAACCGGGACCACCGGAAGCTCTGCGTCATCGACGGCTTGACGGGCTTCGTGGGGGGGCTGAACCTGGGGGACGAGTATGTCAACCGCATCAAGCGCTTTGGCTACTGGAAGGACAACGCCCTGCGCCTGCGGGGGGAGGCGGCCTGGTCCCTTAGCGTCCTGTTCCTGACCATGTGGGACAACATCACCAAGGGCCGCACAGACTACGCCCTCTTCCGGCCCAAGGAGTTCCCGGCCGCTGCCCTGGCGTCGGGGCTGGTGGTGCCCTATGCCGACAGCCCCCTGGCGGAGGATACCCTCTGCGCGGACCTGTTTTTGCAGATGATTACCAAGGCCAAGCGCTACCTCTACCTCACCACCCCCTACCTCTCGGTGGATGAGACCATCCTCTCCGCCCTCACCACCGCCGCCCGGACGGGGGTGGATGTGCGCCTGATGGTGCCCCATATCCCGGACAAAAAGACGGTGTTTACCGTCACCCAGTCCAACTATCCCCCCCTGTTGGAGGCGGGGGTGCGGGTGTTCGAGTTCACCCCCGGCTTCATCCACAGCAAGACCGTGGTAGCCGACGACCTCTATGCCTCTGTGGGCAGCTGCAACATGGACTACCGCAGCCTGTTCCTCCAATTTGAAAACGGCGTGTGGCTGTGCGGCGACCCGGCAGTGGTGGCGGTGCGGGACGACTTCCTAGAGGCCCAGCGCCATTGCCAGGAAATCGCCATGTCGGACTGTGAAAACCTGTCCTTTTTTACTAAGCTGAAGCAGTCTGTGTACCGGATGTTCTCGCCGTTGTTTTGAGAATGGAATCGACAACCCCCGGACGATATGTCCGGGGGTTGTTAAAATGAAAAATAGCGCCTTGGTGAACACTACCACCAAGGCGCTTGCTTTATTGTGCGCTGCTGTTCAGATGGTTCGGGATACGGGAAAGCAGCCATGCAGTGAAGGGGATTGACAGGATAAGGCCCACGGCCCCCCGCCAAAAGGCTCCCTCTCTGAGGGAGGCTTTTTTCTGCCCCTCAACGCAAGCTTCATCCGGCTTCGCGCAGTACAACAAGATAATTGAGGTTTTCTTCTTTATCTAACATAAAGCTCAAAATCATATCTGTATCGCTTCCGTCTGTCTGAACCCCATCAACATTGTAGTTGTAGGTCAAAGACGGATTGCCTTCTTGATTCAAAAAGGTGGGTGCGCCATAATGTTTTTCAATTTCCTTTTGCGCCGCCCCCAACGGCACCACATCGTCCAAAACCCAGTGGGTCTGGTCTTTTCCAAAAGCCAACTGCACGACGGTATCTGCCTCCCAATCGTAGGCAACCTGGACCCCGTCCTCACCCTTTCCATAATTTGTTGTCCATAATTGACACGCCTCTTCCGGTCGTTCCGCGTTTTCCTCCGGACTTAGCGCGGCTTCCACTTCTTCGCGGGTCATGCCTAACGTGAGCTTCACACCTGTTTCCTGATTGCTGATTACACCAAGGCTGTCCCTTTTTCCTGCACAGGCGGTAAGGCACAAACACAGCGCCAACACCAGCGCACCTGTCAAGATGATTTTTTTCTGTTTCATTTTTTGCTCCTTTCCATTGGGCGAATCGCCTCTATCTATATAGACAGGAAAACTGGAGGAAAATTTACCTATTTTTTTGTGGAACACTCGTAGGGGGCGATGTGCCCATCGCCCCCTACGGAGCCCCGGCGCAAGCCTCATTCGACCTCTTGTTCACCAATTAATGAAAATAAAATACAGCAATAAATGTTGGGCAACAAGCAACCAACATTCTACCGTCGGAAAAATATCCTTTGCGGCTTTTCTAATCAAGCAAGCCCAAAGAAAGGGCCCTGGAAGCAAAAGGAGTGCTGCGGTTATATCCATCTTTGAACCCTGCCTTTCTTAAAATAAATTCATGAAAATAAAGCGATTTTCCTCTTTAGCCCTCGTAGGGGGCGATGTGCCCGTCACCCCCCGCGTCTGTTTCGATTGACAACAGTTCACCCCCAATTTGGATATTGAAGGTGAACTGTCTTTTTCAGTTCATTTACAAATTACTGAAATATATTTAGAGTATTTAAAATGTATACGAATTACAGACTTTAGCTACAACATCATATCCATCGCTTAGTCCAAAACCAAGGCCTCCGCTAATACCCGATGAAGCAAAGCTTATTCCGACGTTGGGGGAAATAGATTTCTTTGCATGTGCGTTTCCGTATGACAAAGAAACTTGCTTTGTATCTACGCTCTTAAATACGATAACTGCTGAGCCTGACACCGAATAACAAATGTAATCTGTTCCAGAAATCACCCGATTTTCTATAGCAGGGTAACTAAAGCCCGCAATTAAGCCGCCGCTAAAAGGATTTGCTTTCAACGAATTGTAATTATACGTATTCGTATAACTACCAGTTGTGCCATTTTTGGTTCCTTTATAGTTTATACTACACTTCGAGTCGACGACATTCTGCACCAAGAATCCTGCGCTTGACCCAGCTACCATAGCATCTCTGGAATTATAAATAGGAGATTTATCCCATTGGAAATAAAATGTGATTTTGGCCCAGCGCCCACTTGCGTTATTTGTATATTTGGGGGTTCCGCTTACAGTGCATTTAGCAGCGAGTGCCTGCAGTTCCGCAGAGGTTCCGTTGAAATTTCGAATAATGTTGATTCTATCCGGCTCGAAGCCGCGGTCCTGCAATTCCGCATCGGTGGCTTTTTGAAGCTCATATACCTCGTCGTAGAGATTTTCCGAAAGAATTTGTTCTGCCTTCACCTTTTCTGCCGCAGTAGACCGGGGAGACTTTAATACTTGTTTTGCTTCGTTCTGCCGCTGAAGGAAAAGGTCATATTCGGAATATGTCACAGCATCCGGTGAATTTTTAAGCAGTTCGGAGATTTCTTCATCAGTATAATCGGGTGTAGGTTCAAAGATATACTCTTCAGAGGAAACCTGCGGCTCATCATAAGCAGCAAAAGCGGTAGCGGATATAGCAAAAATCATAGTTAAACAAAGAGTAACGCACAAAAACTTTTTCATGATAAAACCTCCTCATGAAATCCAAATCTTTTGTTTCCTACCCTATCATTTTCTTCATTTGCAACCCTCCTCTCGCCCGCTGCTAAACGGGCACCCTTGATTGAAGCTTCTGACTATATATTCCTCCAGCGGGCAAAAAGTGGACACTTTTTTTCAAAATTCCTGAAAAATTTTTGGATTGAATGGTAGTGCAAAACCTACAACATTATGGTATACTGTCAAAAAAAGCGAGAAAGGGGAAATGAGAATGACTCCTGAGCAAGACTCGTTTGTAAAAACACTGTTTGAACAGCAGTTCCAAACTATGTTTCTTTATGCTAGAAGTGCGCTGCGTAATGCCGCGTTGGCTGAGGATGTGGTGCAGGACTGCTTTCTTGCCCTGATCCACCGCCTGGACGAGGTGATGGCCCATCCGCGGCCAGAGCTCTGGCTCATGGCAACACTGCACAATAAGGTGCTGAAGTGCTCTGCCCTCCGCGCCAGGGATAACGCGGTCTTTCTCTCCTATAGCCTGCCTGATACCCCGGAGCCTGGGGGGCTGGACCAGGCCTTGTCCCAGGTGGATGAGGATTGGGGCGGGGAATTGAAGCGGGTTCATCAGGCATTGTCTCAGGACGAGTTCCGTTTTCTCATTCGCCAGGTGTTGGACGGGGCCAGCCACTTGGAGCTGGCCCAGGAGTTTCAGCTTTCTGTCTATGGCACCAAGAAGAAACGGCAGAGGATCAAGCAAAAACTACACAAAAAGCTCCCTGATATTTTAGAAAAATTAAAAGGAAATGACGAAAAATAAAAAGTCCATAAAAAACTGTCCACTTTTTGTGTTCTGACGGAATAATTACATGGAAGAGGTGATATTTATGAGGGAGGAGAACGCTTATTTCCAGCAATTTACCACAGAGCAATTGGAAACCATATTGCGGCTAAGCTTGGCGCATTCCAGGCAGGAAACGGAAGCCGTGCTCCTTCAAGTTATGGAGGTGTTGAAAGAGAGAGAGAAGAACAAGGGGACATTGCCCGATGTGGACAAAGCGTGGGAGGAATTCCAAACTTATTATAACACCCCTGAAATGAGGGGCGTGGAGCTTTACGGGGACAAAGAAGAACTCGACAGGCTCCTTGAGGAAGACCTCCGTGCGCAGGAACAAGAAAGGGAGGCGAGAAAAGAGAGGGTTGCGCCTATCCGCTCCGGCGGCCGGTGGCGCAGAATTCCCAAAACAGTGAGGGTGGCCGTTGCGACCTTGCTCGTAACATTCAGTTCCATCACCGTCGTTCAGGCGGCAGGGGTTGATTTCTATGGGCTGATGGGTTACTGGACGAATAATGTCTTTCATTTTCAGCTTCCGGAGAACACTTCTACCTCTGAACAAACAAGGGCCAGCATGGAATTTCAAGCTGAAATCAATACTATGGGTGTGTATTTAGAATTGGCACCCACTTGGTGTCCAGAAGGATTTGCCGTTCGCGACATCAGACACGAAGGTGTTAAAGATGAACTTGACTATGTAATCTGCGAATATGAAAATAAGGAGACCAACAAATCCTTTTCTGTTACTGTAGAAGTATACTATAACTCTAACTGGTTTTTAACGGAGTATGAAAAAGATGATTTCCCCATAGAAACATACCAAAGTAACGACCGTAGTTTCTATATCATGTCTAATCTTGATACATTTACAGCGGTATGGTCCGATGGAAGAATCGTTTTAACAATCGCTGGCCAACTCACAACAGATGAAATCAAAGGTGTTATAGACTCAATTGGAGGTTAATATTTTGAAGAAACTATTTTCCAGTTTTTTAGCCTGTATTATGATTCTCTCCTGCTGCGGCAGTGCCCTCGCAACAGATACAGAACCTTATGCCAGTCTTTCTCTGGCATCTACACACGCCACTGCCTCTACAGGTCAAAATTCCGGTGAAGTCCGAATCAACTTTTCTGCAACTGCAAGTAAATCCGCAAGCCTGATTGGCGCTTCTATCATCACCATTTACAAATCCAATGGTACTTATGTAACTACAATATACGGTTCTACGTCCAACGGCCTTATGGCCAGCGGAGTATCCAGAAAAACCGGTAGCTACACCTACAAGGGTACCCCCGGCACTTCTTATTACGCTGTTGTCTCCCTCGGCGCTACTGCTGGCGGCGAAAGCGACAGCCGCAATATCACCACCAACGTCGCGAGAGCGAAATAACTTCTTCCAACTCCCCACTAGGGCCGCTGCAAACAGGCAGCGGCCCTAGTGGGATTTTGGGGGAAATTAACCTTGCAATCGGCTTGGGATTCCAGTATAATATACTGTCAACTGTCTACAAAAAATTTTACAATAGAGGTGCAGCCCAGTGCAGAACACAGCTTTAAGAAACGTTGCAATCATTGCCCACGTCGACCACGGCAAAACCACCCTGGTGGACGAAATGCTCAAGCAAGGCGGGGCGTTCCGGGAAAACCAGGAGGTCAAGGACCGGGTCATGGACTCCGGCGACCTGGAACGGGAGCGGGGCATTACCATTTTGGCCAAAAATACCGCCATCCAGTATGGCGACGTGAAAATCAACATCGTGGACACCCCCGGCCACGCCGACTTCGGCGGCGAGGTGGAGCGGATTTTGAAAATGGTCAACGG
>CAJUCB010000062.1 GCA_910584805.1 uncultured Oscillospiraceae bacterium | reverse complement strand
AGTTGACAGGAAGCCTTATGTGCCAGTATAATAGAGTTGCCCCGCAGCCAGCGGGGAGAGAAGAGCGCTGTTACATAGGCGGTTGGCCCACCGATTGTACCCCTAAGCAAAGACAAAATAGGGGGGAGGTGGTAGCGGATGTGGAAAGACCGAGTACGTTTTGTGCTTCGTGTTCTAGCATGCCTGGCGGTTTCGCTGGTTGTGCTGTCCATAAAAGCAGGTTGACCGCCCGGAAGGCACCCGGACGGTCAACTTTTCATAAGTTGATTTAATGTTGGGCCAACCGCCGTAACAGCGCCCTTCTTCGTCTATTATACTAACATGCCCCTCTGTTGTCAACCACCTTCTGGGACAAAATCCCCCCTCTCCCCCGGAGTTTCCCCCCTTTCTTCCCTTGACACTTCCCTTTTCTATAGAGTAAGATAAAAGACAATGAATGAATCAAGGAGAACCACACTACATGCCTGAAAGCAAGCAATACGGCAATGACTCCATCTCCATGCTGGAGGGGGCCGACCGGGTCCGCAAACGGCCCGGCGTGATTTTCGGCTCCGACGGCCTGGAAGGCTGC
Organism: uncultured Oscillospiraceae bacterium; assembly: GCA_910584805.1. Taxonomy (GTDB): domain Bacteria; phylum Bacillota; class Clostridia; order Oscillospirales; family Oscillospiraceae; genus Evtepia. The sequence continues at coordinate 11,544 of CAJUCB010000062.1, read as the reverse complement.
GAGCATGCCGTCTTTGAAATTTTATCCAACGCCATCGACGAGGCCCGGGAGGGCTACGGCAAGGAGATCATCGTCACCCGCTACCAGGACGGCCGCATCCAGGTGGAGGACTTCGGCCGGGGCTGCCCTGTGGACTGGAACGAGAAAATGGGCAAGTTCAACTGGGAGCTGGTCTTTTGCGAGCTCTACGCCGGGGGCAAGTACGACAACCTCAGCGGCGAGAACTATGAGTACTCCTTAGGCCTCAACGGCCTGGGGGCCTGTGCCACCCAGTATGCCTCCCGCTTTATGGACGTCACCGTCCACCGGGACGGCAAGCGCTACGACCTCCACTTTGAGCGCGGCTCCCTGGTGGGGGAGATGCAGGTGAGCCCTGCGAAAAAGAAACAGACCGGCACCTCCATCACCTGGCTGCCGGACTTGGAGGTCTTTACCCAGACGGACATCCCCGAGGACTACTTCACCGATGTCCTGCGCCGCCAGGCGGTGGTAAACGCCGGAATCCTGTTCCGCTTCCGCAGCCAGGGGGCGGAGGGCTTTGCCGAGACCTTGTTCCAATATGAGCACGGCATCGCCGACTATGTGGCGGAGCTGGCGGGAGAGAACCCCCATACCCCCATCCAGTTCTGGAACGCCGAGCGCAGCGGCCGGGACCGGCCGGACAAGCCGGAGTATAAGGTCAAGCTCTCCTGTGCCTTCTGCTTCTGCGCCGCGCAGCACGCCGTGGAGCACTACCACAACTCCTCCTTCCTAGAGCACGGGGGGGCCCCGGAAAAGGCCATGCGTTCCGCCTTCCTCTCCGCCATGGACGGCTGGCTGAAGCAGAACGGCAAGTACACCAAAAGCGAGGCCAAAATCACCTGGCCGGATATCCAGGAGACCTTGATCTTTGTCTCCAACAACTTCTCCACCCAGACCTCCTATGAGAACCAGACGAAAAAGGCGGTGAATAACCGCTTCATCCAGGAGGGCATGACGGACTTCCTCAAGGAACAGCTCCAAATCTTCCTGCTGGAAAACCCCCAGGCGGTGGAGGAGGCCGCCCGGCAGATCCTGGTGAGCAAGCGCAGCCGGGAGGCCGGGGAGAAAGCCCGCCTCACCATCAAGAGCAAGAGCCTGGCGGGGTCTGTGGATTTGGCCAACCGGGTCCACAAGTTTGTGGACTGCCGCACCAAGGACGTGAAGCGCCGGGAGCTGTACATCGTGGAGGGCGACTCCGCCCTGGGCTCGGTGAAGCTGGGCCGGGACGCGGAGTTCCAGGGGATTATGCCTGTCCGCGGGAAGATTTTGAACTGCCTGAAAGCGGACTATGGGAAAATCTTCAAAAGCGAGATCATCACCGACCTGTTAAAGGTCATGGGCTGCGGGGTGGAGGTAAAGGACAAGCACAACAAGGACCTCTCCCTGTTCAACCTGGAAAACCTGCGCTGGAATAAAATCGTCATCTGCACCGACGCCGACGTGGACGGCTACCAAATCCGCACCCTGATTTTGACCATGCTCTGGCGGCTCACCCCCACTTTGATCCAGGAGGGCTATGTGTACATCGCGGAATCCCCCCTCTATGAGATCGGCGCCGGGGGCAAGACCTGGTTTGCCTATTCCGAAAAGGAGAAGGCGGAGATTTTGGCCCAGATTGCGCAGAAGAAAGTGACCATCCAGCGCTCCAAGGGCTTGGGCGAGAACGACCCAGAGATGATGTGGATGACCACCATGAACCCCGAAACCCGCCGCCTCATCCGGGTGATGCCCAGCGAGGCAGAGCGCACAGCCCAGATGTTCGACCTGCTCCTGGGGGAAAACGCCCAGGGCCGCAAAGACCATATCGCCGAAAACGGCCACAAGTATTTGGATTTGGCAGATATTTCTTGATTTGTACGACGGGTATGTTGGGCTGCCGCCCAAACCTGCCTGAAAGGGAGTGTTATTCATAGCACGTAAAAAACAACCCCCCAAAGAGCGCAAGCGCCCCGAACCCACCGGGGTCATGGGCCTCCACGGCCAGGTGGTGGAGCAGCCCATCACCGATACCCTGGAAATCAACTACATGCCCTACGCCATGAGCGTCATCGTCTCCCGTGCCATCCCGGAGATCGACGGCTTCAAGCCCTCCCACCGGAAGCTCCTCTATACGATGTACCAGATGAAGCTCCTCTCCGGCAACCGCACCAAATCCGCCAACGTGGTGGGGGCCACCATGAAGCTCAACCCCCACGGGGACGGGGCCATCTACGAGACCATGGTGCGCCTGTCCAGGGGCTACGGGGCCCTCCTGCACCCCCCTGTGGACTCCAAAGGCAACTTTGGCAAGGTGTACTCCCGGGATATGGCCTACGCCGCCTCCCGGTATACCGAGGTGAAGCTGGACGGGGTCTGCCAGGAGCTCTTCCGGGATATCGACAAGAACGTGGTGGACTTCGTGCCCAACTACGACGGCACCCTCACCGAGCCGGTGCTCCTGCCCACCAGCTTCCCCAATATCCTGGTGTCCGCCAATATGGGCATCGCCGTGGGCATGGCCTCCAACCTGTGCGGCTTCAACCTGGGGGAGGTCTGTGACGCGGCCATCCAGCGCATCCGGGATCCGGAGGCGGAGCTGTTGGATACCCTGAAAGCCCCCGACTTCCCCACCGGCGGCCAGCTCCTCTATGACCGCCGTGAGCTCTCGGAGATTTACCGCAGTGGCCGGGGCTCCTTTAAGGTCCGGGCCAAGTGGCGCTATGTGAAGGAAGAAAACCTCATAGAGATTTTTGAAATCCCCTACACCACCACCGTGGAGGCGATTTTAGACAAGGCGGCGGAGCTGATGAAGGCGGGGAAGCTGAAGGAAGTCTCCGACATGCGGGACGAGACCGACCTCTCCGGCCTGAAGATTGCCATCGACCTGAAGCGGGGCACCGACCCGGAGGCCTTGATGCAAAAGCTCTTCAAGGCCACCCCCCTGCAAGACGCCTTCGCCTGCAACTTCAACGTCCTCCTGGAGGGCATGCCCAAGGTCTGCGGCGTGGGGGAGCTCTTGGACCGCTGGACAGACTGGCGCGCGGACTGCGTGGCCCGCTGCGCCCGCTTTACCTTGAAGCAGAAGGAGGAGAAGCTCCACCTTCTCACCGCCCTAGAGGCCATCCTCCTGGACATGGACCGGGCCATTGCCATCATCCGCAACACCGAGCAGGACAGCCAGGTGGTGCCCAATTTGATGGAGGCCTTTTCCCTGGACGAGCCCCAGGCGGAGTATGTGGCGGACATCCGCCTGCGCAACATCAACAAGGAGTACATCCTAAAGCGCACCGCCGAGCGGGAACAGCTGGCGGCGGACATTGCCGACTTGCAGGACCTGCTGTCCAAGCCCAAGCGGATTCGGAAAGAGATCATCCGGCAGTTGGAGGAGGTCCGGGACAAGTACGCCCAGCCCCGGCGCACGGAGATTGTCCAGGCCCAGGACCTGCCCAAGGACGCCCCCCAGGGGGAGCAGGTGCCGGACTACCCCGTCCACCTCTTCCTCTCCCAGGAGGGGTATTTGAAAAAGATCACCCCCCAGTCCCTGCGCATGTCTGGGGAGCAGCGGTATAAGGAGGGGGACGGCCCCGCCTACCACTTTGAGACCAGCAATGCCTCAGAGCTGCTCCTTTTCACCAACCGCCAGCAGTGCTACAAGACCTGGCTCCACAGCTTTGACGACAGCAAGGCCAGTGTCCTGGGGGACTACCTCCCCGCCAAGCTGGAAATGGAGGAGGGGGAGAGCATCGCCTGCGCCCTCCTGCCTGGGGAGGACTACGCCGGGGAGCTGTTGTTCTGCTTCCAGAACGGAAAGGTGGCCCGGGTGCCCCTGAGCGCCTATAAAACCGTCACCAAGCGGAAAAAGCTCACCGGGGCCTATTCCGACAAGAGCCCCCTGGTGGGCATCCTGCCCCTGGGGGGGGAGGAGGACGGGTATGTGCTCACCTCCACCGAGGGCCGCGCCCTGATCTTCACCGCCGGGCAGATCCCCCCCAAGAGCACCCGCAGCACCCAGGGGGTCCAGGTGATGAGCCTGAAAAAGAGCAATACCGTCCAGCATGCCCAGCCCCTGGCGGGGAGCCAAATCGTGAACCTCTCCCGCTACCGGGCCCGGAGCCTCCCGGCGGCGGGGGCCCTCCTGAAAGCCGAGGACCAGGGGGATACCCAGCTGGCCATGGAGCTGTGAGGCCTTCCAGATAGAAAGCCCTTGACGCTGGTTTCTGTCTACGGTACAATGGATCCAAAGGGGTGAGGCCCATGGACACAGAGACAACCATGGCCCAAGGGCTGGCGGATACCAATGCCCGGTACGACGCGGCTTGTAAGCGAGTGCTGTCGGAAAAGTTTATCCTAGCGTGGATTATGAAGTCCTGTTTGGAAGAGTATCGGGATTGTAATGTCCGGGAAATCGCGGAAAAGTATATTGAAGGGCAGCCCCAGGTGTCCGCTATCCCAGTTTTGCCGGATGAGAGCGGCACGGTGATCCACGGCTTGGATACCGAGGACAAATCCGTCCATGAGGGTACAGTTACGTACGATATCCGCTTCCGGGCTATCGTCCCTGGTACAGAAGATGTGATTGCCTTGATCGTCAACGTGGAGGCCCAGAACGATTACTACCCTGGCTATCCCATCCTGAAACGGGGCATATACTATGGCAGCCGGATGATCTCCTCCCAGTACGGCCGGGAATTTACCGGGTCCCATTATGAAAAAATTAAAAAGGTCTATTCCATCTGGATCTGTATGGACCCGCCCAAACGCAAAGAGAACACCATCAACCGCTACCGCTTGGTGGAAGAACGCTTGGTAGGGGAATCCACAGAACCTGTGAAAGACTACGACCTGCTGTCTGTTGTTATGATCTGTCTGGGCAGGCTGGAGGGGGAGAACTACCAGGGCGTGTTGAAGATGCTGGACGTGTTGTTCTCCAATGAAACCAGTGTGGCAGACAAGAAAAAAATCTTAGAGGATGAGTATGACATTCCAATGACGCAGAAACTGGATGAGGAGGTGTCGTCTATGTGTAATCTGAGCGAAGGCGTGATGCGCAAGGGTGTGGCCAAGGGCCGCGCGGAGGGTATAGCCAAGGGCCGCGCGGAGGGTATAGCCAAGGGCCGCGCAGAGGGTATGGCAAAAGGTATGGCAGAGCGAACCCTCTCCAACCTGCAAAGCCTGATGAAAAATATGGGGCTGTCTGCCGAACAGGCCATGACGGTGCTGGAAGTCCCGGAGGCAGAGCGGCAGCAATACGCGGATTTGCTGAAAGGGCACCCTGGCCCTGAGAAAGGGCTTGAGCAGTGAACACCGCCCCCGGACCGCCTGTTGGTCCGGGGGCCTTTTGATTTAGGACTGTGACCAAAGGAGGAGGACACCATGCGTAAACAGGAACCCACCCCAGCCCAGGAGCCTGTCCAGGAGAGGGAGATGGACCCCAGTATCCGTCCTGGCGGGGTATTCATGATGCAGCTATTGATGAAGGACCGGGCCCCCCTGCCCCCTGAAGCGCAGATGCAGGCGGTGCTTCAAGCCCACGTGGGGGCGGTGGAGCCCGTGCGGGGGGAGACCGCCGCCCTTTTCGCCGCCCTGGACCACACCGCCCAGTTCAAGGAGGGCAGGCTGCCGGTGCAGCTGTCCATCCTGGGCTGTGAGCCCTTCCAGGGGCGGAACATTGGGGAGGACAAGCGGGCCCAGATGTGGGACTGCCAGGGGGAGCGGGACCGCCTGTTGGAGGAATGCCGCTATGCCGTCCTGGCCCACGACCTGATGGCGGGGGGCTTGCCCAGCCGGGAGCGGGCGGACCTGCTCATGGACTATCTGGAAGCCCTGTTGGAGCTCTACCCCAGCTGTGAGGCGGTGTATTTCATCAACTCCGGCAAGCTGCTCCTGGCCCAGGACATCCGAAACAGCCAGGCCACAGGCCCGGACCGCTATGTGAATTTCGTGGTGAATGCCCGTTTCTTCAACATCACCGGCACCCAGGACCAGGTGGTGGACACCCTGGGCCTGAGCTTGCTGTACATTGAGGACCTGCAATACCACTTCCACCACATGGACCCCAACTGGGTGGTGAACCACGCCTACAGCCTGGCCAGCTACCTGCTCAACAACGACTGCCCCATGAAGGACGGCGACAGCATCGACGGGGTTGTGGACGGGCGGCTGGCCCCGGAGGTCCAGTGGCCTTGCCACTTTGAGGAGGCCCTGGTCGCCCCGGCGCGGGCGGTGCTGGACGTGTGCATGGGGGAATACGCCGCCGGGGGGCGGTAAATTTTCCCGCTGCCCTGGTATAAAAACGGAGGAATCGTATGAAACTAGTGTTAGCATCCCAATCCCCCCGCCGCAAGGAACTGCTGGGGCGGCTGGGATTGGAGTTTACCACCAAAGCGTCCCAAGTGGACGAGGAGGCCTTTTCCGCCGCCACCCCGGAGGAGCTGGTAAAAACCCTCTCCCGGGAAAAGGCCCGCTGGGTGGCCCAGCGGGAGAGCGAGGACGCCATCGTCATCGGGGCGGACACCGTGGTGGTGCTGGACGGGGACGTGCTGGGCAAGCCCGGCAGCCAGGCCCAGGCCCGGGAGATGCTCCGCCGCCTCTCCGGCCGGGTCCACCAGGTCTACACCGGGGTGAGCGTATGCCAGGGGGACTTCACCGTCACCCAGGCGGAGGCCACCCAGGTGCGCTTCCGGCCCCTCACCGAGGAGGAAATCCACTGCTATGTCCGCAGCGGCGAGCCCATGGACAAGGCGGGGGCCTACGGCCTCCAAGGCCTGGGGGCGCTGCTGGTGGAGGGGGTGGAGGGGGACTACACCAATGTGGTGGGTCTGCCTATATGCCGCCTGGGGCACATCCTGCTCCAGTTTGGCATTGACTGCCTGGCCCTGGCGGCCCGGTGACGCTTTGGAGAAAGGAACAGCTTTTGAACGGGAAAAAATGGATGGGTATTGCTGCCGCGGCGCTGTCTCTGAGCCTGCTGGCAGCGGCCGTGTGGACGTTGTTCCCCAACGCCCCCGGGCCGCTGCGGCAGGTGGGGGAGAGGGTGTCGCGGCCCTTTCATCGCCTTTTTTCGGCAGGAAGCGAGGCCCTGGCCCAGGGCAAGCGCTATATCGCCGGGATGGAGGCCCTCCAAGCGGAGAACCAGGCCCTGCGCCAGGCCCTGGCCCAGGGGGAGGCGGCGGCCCGGGCCGGGGAGCTGGCCCAGGGGGAGAACCAACGCCTCCGGGCCCTGCTGTCCCTGGACAGCGGGGAACAGCCCTTGCAGCTCACCGACGCCTGGGTCCTGTCCCGCAGCCCCGACAACTGGCGGGCCTGCGTCACCTTGGACAAGGGCAGCCGGGAAAACATCCAGGCCGGGCAGTGCGTCATTGACGCCCAGGGGGCCCTGGTGGGCCGGGTGGAGGAGGCCGGGGAGGACTGGGCCACGGTGGCCCTGGTGACAGACCCCAGCTTTTCCCTCTCCGGCCAGGGCACCGTCTCCGAAGCCCTGGGGGCCTTGGAGGGCCGCCTGGACCTGATGCAGGCGGGGGTGCTGGCCTTTACGGACCTCAGCCAGGGGCAGCAGGGGCAGCTTGGGGAGGGGGTGGTGACCTTCTCCCAGGGGGGCAAATACCCGGCCAAGCTCCTGGTGGGCACCGTCACCTCCCTGGCCCCGGACCCCGGCGGCCTCCTCTCCACGGCGGTGGTGACCCCGGCGGCGGATTTGGAGCACCTGGGGCAGGTGTTTGTGGTGACGGCCTTTTGATGGATAGGAGGGATGGCAAATGACGCGCCTGGGCTGTGCCCTGGCGGTGGTGCTGGCTCTGGTGGGACAGCTGCTGCTGGTGGGGGTACGGGTGCAGGGGGTACATCCCCTGCTGCTGCCCCCGGTGGTGTGTGTCCTGGGCCAGCGCTATGGCCCCGGACGGGGGGTGGCGGCAGGCCTTTTGGGGGGCGTTCTGTCCCTGGCCCTGGGGGGCGGCCTCAGCGGCTTTGCCCTGCTGCCCCTGGCAGGGGGCGCGGCGGGGGGCCTCTTTCCCCGGGGGGACGGGGCCCCCCGGCGGTGGCTGCTGTGCCTGCCGGTGCTGGCTGGCTATGAACTGCTGCTGGTGCTGGGGCACCTGGCAGGCAGCGGCGCCCCCCTGGGGGCCCTGGTGCTGGGGGCCAAGGAATGGGTCCTGTGCGCCCTGGCGGTGCCGGTGGCGGAGGGGCTTGTGGCCCTGTGTGGGCTGCTCAGACGCCGGAACAGGGGCTGCCCCGCCCCATAGGGGCTGCCCCAACACGATGCAATGCCACGGAAAGGAGACCCGTTATGGATTCACGCTTCCGCTCCCTCTACCTGCTCTTCCCCCTGGTCCTGCTGGCCTTTGGGGTGCTGCTCTGGCGGCTGCAAATCACCGCCGGGGCGGCGTATTATGAAAAATCCCAGCGCAGCATTGCGGAGCTGGAAACGGTACCGGCGGCCCGGGGGAAGCTGCTGGACTGCAAGGGCAATATTTTAGCCCAGGACCAAGTGTCCTGGACTGTGGTGGTGGGGGAGGATTGTGACGCTGCCGTCCGCCGCCGCCTAAGGGCCCTGTGCCGGGAGGCGGAGGTGGATTGGGACGGCCAAGGGGACATCCTCTCCCCCAACGCCCTGCTGCTGGCCTGGCTCCAGGAGGAGGCGTTGGAGGGGGTGTCCCTCTCCCCCGCTGTCCGGCGCCAGGGCAGCGGGGATTTGGCCCCCCAGCTCCTAGGACGGGTGGGGGCCATGAGCCAGGCGGAGTGGGAGCGCTACCGGGACCAGGGCTACGCCCTCAATGAGCTGGTGGGCAAGGACGGGGCCGAGGGGGCCTTTGAGTCCCTGCTCCACGGCAGCCCTGGGGTGCGCCTGGTGGAGCGGGACCGCCAGGGGCAGGTCACCAAGCGGGCCTATGCCCAGGCGCCCACAGCAGGCCAGGACGTGACCCTCACCCTGGACCGCAGCCTGCAAGCGGCCGCCCGGGCCGCCCTGGTGGAGGCTTTGGAGAAAAACCCCCAGGCCACCGGGGCGGCGGCGGTGGTGCTGGATGTCCGGGACGGGGGCGTCCTGGCCATGGTGAGCCTGCCGGACTATGCCACGGAGCAGTTTTCCCAGGACTATAGCACCCTGGCCCAGGACCCCAACCACCCCCTGCTGAACCGGGCCATCCAGGGCCTGTACGCCCCGGGCTCCACCTTCAAGCTGGTGACAGCCGCCGCCGCCTTAGAGGAGGGGGTGGTAACCCCGGAGACGGAGATTTTAGACACCGGCCGCTATACCTACTACAAGACCCCCCAGCCCCAGTGCTGGATCTTCCGGGAGGAGGGGCGCACCCACGGCCCCGAGACCCTCAGCCAGGCCATTGCCGACTCCTGCAACATCTTCTTTTACGACGCCGGGCGGCGGCTGGGCATCGAGACCTTGGGCCGCTATGCCCACGCCTTGGGCCTGGGGGAGGAGACGGGCATTGAGCTGGCGGGGGAGCAGACCGGGGTGGTGGCGGGGCCTGCCTACACCCAGAGCCTGGGGGAGAAATGGTACGAGGGCAGCGTCCTCTCCGCGGCCATCGGCCAGGAGAACAACCGCTTCACCCCCCTACAGCTGGCCCACATGACCGCCACCCTGGCAGGGGGCGGCACCCGCTGGCAGGTGCATCTGTTGAAAAAAACCGCCGCCGAGGCCTACACCCCCCAGCCCTTGGGGTCCCTGGACCTGGAAGGGGAGCATTTGGAGGCCATCAAGGCGGGGATGCTGGCGGTGACCCAGGAGGGCTCCTTGGCGGGGGCCTTCCGGGGGCTGCCGGTGGCGGCGGGGGCCAAGACCGGCTCCGCCCAGGTGGCGGGGGCGGAGCTGGCCAACGCCGTGCTGGTGGCCTTCGCCCCCTATGAGGCCCCGGAGGTGGCGTTGGCCATTGTGGTGGAGCAGGGGGGCTCCGGCACAGCCCTGGGGGCCCCGGCGGCGGCGATTTTAGGGGCCTATTTCCATTAGTTGCCCCGTCCCAGGATGCTGTTCAAATAGGGGATAAAGCTGCCGTCCAGCTGCCCCCACTGCCCCGGCTGGACCGTATACTCTGAGGCGGTGGGGGGCGTCATGGCGCAGACGTAGTCGTAGAGGGCGGCCTTTTGCATTTCTTCGTCCACGGTGGCCAGGCGCTGGCTCTCCTGACGGTCCAGCTTTGCCACCTTGGCCTGGACGTCGCTTTTCACCCTCTCCGCGGCCTGGCTGGCGGCCTGGGCGGCGGCCTGTAAGTCCTGCCGCTCCTGGACAGTGCCCCCGTACTGGCGTTGGAGGGTTTCATACTCCGGGTCCGTCTCATAGCTTGCCCCGGCCCGTTCCTTGGCGGCGGCCAGGCCCTGGTCGTAGGCGGACAAATCCTGCTCGTGGGCGGTTTGGAAGTCCTTCCAGGCCTGGTCCTTGGCCACGGAATCGTAGAGGGCGGTGGCGTAGTCCGCCATAGCCAGGACAATGACGTCGCTGCGCTCCTGTAGATAGGCCCGTTCCTCTAGGCTGTCAGACTGGGTGCAGGCTTCCAGGTCGGCTAAGGAGCGTTCCACCATAAGCTGCTGCCGCAGGAGGCCGTCGCAGGCCACCGCTGCCTCCCCGGCGGTGAGGCATTGGCGCAGGTGGTCCTGGGTGAAGAGGGCGGCGGGGTCCTTTTGGGCCTGCCGGGCGGCATCGGCCAGGGAGGACAACACCCGCCGGTCCTGCTGGGCCAATTTGCCCTGGATTTCCCAGGCCAGGTAACGCAGCTCCAAAATCTTGCGCTGAAGCTCCTGGTCGGAGTCCAGCAGGGCGGTGGCGGCGTCGAAGTCCTCCGCCTGGCGCAGGGTGTCCAGACGGGTTTCCAGGTTTCGGAGGGTGCGGCGGTAGCCGCCATATTCCAGCAGAACCAGGTTCCCCTTGCATAGATTGAAAAAGTCCTGGGAGTCCAGAAAGCCGGGGTCGTATTTCAGATAGCGGTCCACCAGGGGGGCAAAGGCGGCGGCGTCCTTGTTCTCCTGGGCGTAGGCCTGGGCCTCTGATTCTGCCTGTTCAATCTGCTCCTCCAAGGCGGCCAAGGTGGCGTGGACCTCCTCCTCGGAGCTGGGGATATCGCTGCCGCTGCCGGGGGTGTGCTTGTAGAGGACTTGCTTCTCCCCGTCCAGAAGGAACAGCAGGGGCGGGTTCTCCAAGGCGGCCACCTCGGGGCCCTGGCGCGGGGTGCCGCTTTGCACCACCACCAGGGCGGTGACGTCGGAGACATCCCAGGCGTCCAGGGGGACCCAAGCCTGCAAGTCCGCCCGCAGGTCGCTGGTGAGGAGGGCGTAAATGGTTTTCACCTCATGGCCCCGGACCAACTGGCCTCCGGCCAAGGCGGCCTTGGCGTAGGCCTGGGCCTCGCTGAGGGCGTTGGGGTCGAATTTGGGGCCGCCGCAGGCGGCCAAGGCCAGGACCAGGGCGGCGGTGAGGAACAGGCAGGCCAGTCGTTTCATCATGGGTCCTCCTTTGCGGCCTGGGCCGCGTGTGATACTACATAACAGGATAACAAACTTTCAGGGGGAATGCAATCAGAGGATGGGATGAGAGGAAGGGCT
>CAJUCB010000061.1 GCA_910584805.1 uncultured Oscillospiraceae bacterium | reverse complement strand
TGGGTCTTGTCGTCCTCGGGCATGGTGAGGATGGGGATCATGGTGATGGACCCCTTCTTCCCCATCTGCCGCCCTGCCCGCTCATACATGGTGGCCAGGTCGGTGTACAGGTAGCCGGGGTAGCCCCGGCGGCCAGGGACCTCCTTCTTGGCGGCGGAGACCTCCCGGAGGGCCTCCGCGTAGTTGGTGATATCCGTCAAGATCACCAGCACGTGCATGTCCTGCTCAAAGGCCAGGTATTCCGCGGCGGTAAGGGCCATCCGGGGGGTGGCGATGCGCTCCACGGCGGGGTCATTGGCCAGGTTGGTGAAGAGCACTGTGCGGTCAATGGCCCCGGTGCGGCGGAACTCCTGGACGAAGAAATCCGCCTCCTCAAAGGTGATGCCGATGGCGGCAAAGACCACGGCGAAGTTGGCCCCCTCGTCCCCCAGGACCTTAGCCTGGCGGGCGATCTGGGCGGCCAGGTTGTTGTGGGGCAGGCCGGAGCCGGAGAAGATGGGCAGCTTCTGCCCCCGGACCAGGGTGTTCAGCCCGTCGATGGTGGACACCCCCGTCTGGATGAACTCGTTGGGGTAGTCCCGGGCGGCCGGGTTCATGGGCAGGCCGTTGATGTCCCGGTAGGCGTCCGCCAAAATCTCCGGACCGCCGTCAATGGGACGGCCCATGCCGTTGAACACCCGCCCCAGCATGTCCAGGGACACCCCCAGTTCCAGGGGATGGCCCAAAAAGCGGATTTTCGACGCCGCCAGGTTGATGCCGGCGGAGGCCTCAAAGAGCTGCACCACGGCGTTGTCCCCGTTGACTTCCAGGACCTTGCAGCGGCGGGTGCTGCCGTCGGGGAGTTCAATCTCCGCCAGCTCGTCGAAGGTGACGCCCTCCACCTGCCGGACCACCATCAGGGGGCCGTTGATCTCTTGTATGGTACGGTATTCCTTGATCATTCCTCAGCACCTCCCTGGGCCAGCACGGCCTCGATCTGGGCTTCCAGTTCCCCGGCCATGGTTAGGAACACGGCGGGATATTCCTCGTCGGGCACGCTCTTGGCCCGGCCGATGCGCTCCCGGAAGGGGATTTCAAACAGGGGCCCGGCCTCGGCGCCCCGGGCAATGGCCCCCCGGCAGAGCCGGTCATAGTCCAGGATCATCCCCAGCATTTTGTCCTGGCGGTCGTAGCTGGAATACCAGTCCACCTCCAAGAAGCCGTTCTGTTGGAGGAAGTCCTCCCGGATCATCTTGGCGGTTTCCAGGGTGAGCTGGTCCCCTGGGGAGAGGGAGTCCTTGCCCACCAGCTGGACGATTTCATTCAAGCTGGCCTCCTCCTGGAGGATGGCCATGGATTTGTCCCGCTTTTCCATAAACTGCTTCCCCAAATTCTCGTCGTACCAGGGTTTGAGGGATTCCAGGTACAGGGAATAGGAGTTCAGCCAGTTGATGGCGGGGAAGTGGCGGCGGTAGGCCAGGGAGGCATCCAGGGCCCAGAACACCTTCACGATGCGCATGGTGGCCTGGGCCACCGGCTCGGACAGGTCGCCCCCCGGCGGGGACACCGCCCCCACGGCGGTGAGGGAGCCCCGGCGCTCCTCCCCGGAGCCCAGGCAGGCCACCGTCCCCGCCCGCTCATAGAACTGCGCCAGCCGGGAGGAGAGGTAGGCGGGGTAGCCCTCTTCGCCGGGCATCTCTTCCAGGCGGCCGGACATCTCCCGCAAGGCCTCCGCCCAGCGGGAGGTGGAGTCGGCAATCACCGCCACGTCATAGCCCATATCCCGGAAGTACTCCGCAATGGTGATCCCGGTGTAAATGGAGGCCTCCCGGGCGGCCACGGGCATGTCCGAGGTGTTGGCGATGAGCACCGTGCGCTTCATCAAGGACTCCCCGGTGCGGGGGTCCACCAGCTCTGGGAACTCCCGGAGCACATCGGTCATCTCGTTGCCCCGCTCCCCGCAGCCGATGTAGACCACGATGTCCACGTCCGACCACTTAGCCAGGGCGTGCTGCATGACGGTTTTCCCGGAGCCGAAGGGGCCGGGGATGGCCGCGGTGCCCCCCTTGGCGATGGGGAACAGGGTGTCCACAATCCGCTGCCCGGTGAGCAGGGGTGTTTTTGGGGGGTATTTGTGCCGGTAGGGCCGCCCTACCCGGACGGGCCATTTTTGCATCAGGGTCAGGGGATGGCGTGTCCCCTGGTCGTCCACCAGCACCGCCACCGTGTCCAGGACGGTAAAGGAGCCGGACTGGATGCTCTCAATGGTCCCCTTCAGGTTGGGGGGCACCATGATTTTGTGGAGCACCACGCTGGTCTCCCGGACGGTGCCGATGACGTCGCCCCCCTCCACCGGGTCCCCCTCCGCCACGGTGGGCTTGAAGCGCCAGGTTTTCTCCCGGTCCAGGGAGGGCACCTCCACCCCACGGGGGAGGCTGTTGCCCTGGACTTTTTTGAGGATTTCCCCCAGGGGGCGCTGGATGCCGTCATAGATATTTTCAATGATCCCCGGCCCCAGCTCCACGGACATGGGGGCCCCGGTGGTGGTGACCTGGGCGCCGGGCCCCAGGCCGGAGGTCTCCTCATAGACCTGGATGGAGGCGGTGTCACCGGTCATGGTGAGGACTTCGCCAATGAGGCGCTGCTCCCCCACCCGGACCACGTCGGCCATGTTGGCGTCGGCCAGGCCGGTGGCCACCACCAGGGGGCCGGAGACTTTTACGATGGTTCCCATAAACTTCCTCCATTCACAAAATATCCGCCCCTACCGCGCGTTCTACACAGCGCTTCACCTGCGCCATCCCCAGGCCCAGGGGGCCTTCCTTGCCAGGAATGAGGATGATAGCCGGGGTCAGGGCATCTTGATACCGCTGCAGCTCCTCCGGGAGCTGCAGCGCCAACTGTTCGGTGAGGTAGACAATGCCGTAGTCCTCCTTGGCCAGCTGCCGGAGGATGGGCTTGGCCTCCTCCCCGGCCTGGGCGGGGAACACCTCCAGGCCCAGGGCCTTGAAGCCCAGGACGCTGTCCCGGTCCCCCACCACGGCGATCTTGTTGCTAGACATAGGCCTCACGCAGCCTTTCCCGGATGGTCTCCGTATCCAACCCCGCCATGCGGCCGCTCATGATGATGCGCACGGCGGTAAACTCGTTCTCTTTGGCCGCCAGATAGGCCACCACCGGGGCATCCCCGAAGGCGATGTACTTGGCTTGGGCCAAATACCCGGTGACGGCGTCGTCGCAGGCCTTTTCAAAGCGGGTCAGGCTCCCGCCTTCCAGCACCTGGTCCGCCTCCTGGGCCGCCTGGCCCAGGAAGCTGGTGCTGTATAGCTCCGCCAAAGGGGTGCCGCTGTCCACGGCGGCCAGGATGCGCCGCAGGTCCATGTCCCCCCCGGGGAAGAGCACCCCCCGGAGAAAGGCGTCGCCCTTCCCCATGCGCCGGGTACGCACCACGGCCCGGAGGTTGGCGGCGTCCACCAGGCAGCGGACGTAGCCTTGGAGGAAGCTGCTGCCGCTGTCCCGGGCCAACTGGTCTAACTCCTGGTAATAGGCCCGGTCCAGGATGAAGTCCGAGCGCTGGGGGTCCTGGGTGGTGTTGAGCACCTCCCGGGCCTCCTCCACGGCGGCGTGGAACATGGCGGGCAGGCCAGCCAGGGTCCCGCCGCGCAGCTGTTCTTCCAGCACCCCCTTGGGCACCCGCCCCAGGTCCAGGAGCAGATGGCTGGCGTCGGTGCCCAGGGCCTGGGCTTTCAGGAGCACCTTGGCGTTGTGGTAGTCATACCGCAGGCGGAACAGCGCCACCACCTCCGGGTCCGGGGCAAAGACCGCCACGTCCTCCAATACTGCCTGGCGCTGCTGGGCCAGGAGCTGGTCAATCCCCTGGTTGGTGGGGGGCGGGAGGCTGCCATAGCCGCACTCCCGCAGCACCTCTAGGGCCTCCTGGTCATTGGGGGCCTCTAGCATCCGCCCCATGCGCTCCCCTGTGAGCAGGCTCCCCTCCAGGGCGCGCACCCGGGTGGAGAGGAAGAGGTAATCATATGGCTTCACGGCTCAGTCCTCCTGGGGGAAGAGGATGCCGGCAATGTCCTTGGCCATCCTGGGCCGTTCCAGGCGCAGGATGGTCTCGAAGCTGCCGTTGACCTCCACCGCCCCGTCGCTGAGGATCACACCCCCCCGGATGGGGCGGGTCTCCTGGGCCAGGGTGAGCTGGCCGTTTTTGAGCCGGGCGTTGGCCTGGCGCACCACGGCCTCCCCCACCGTCTCCCGGTCCTTGGGGGAGAGGAGCACCGCCTCCCGGCCGCTGCGGGCCGCCTGGACGGTGAGCGCCGTGAGCAGGGCTGTATACTCCTTCTCCGGCAGGGTGCAGAGGGTTTCCAGGGCCAGGCGGAAGGCCTCCTCCAACAGCTCCTGCTTCACCGCCAGCTGGGCCTTTTTGGCCTCCATGTGGGCCATGCTCACCAGGCGTTCCTCCCGCTCCCGGGCGGCGGCGGCCCCCCGGGTGGTGATCTCATCCGCCAGGGCCTTTGCCTGGGCGGCGTAGCGGTCGGTGATGCCGGAGGCCTGGGCTTTGGCCTGGGCCTCCAAGGCGGCGATCTCCCCCTGGACCTCCTGGGTGATGCGTTGCTTGATCTTATCTATCCCGTTCATAGCATTCCCTCATCGGGGCTCAAAGGCCGTTGACCATCAGGAAGGTGGCCAGGAGGGAGAGGATGGCATAGAATTCCACCATGATGGCCATGATGATGGCCTTGGACAGCTCTTCCGGCCGCTTGGCAATGAGCCGGGCCCCGTCGGCGGCGCAGCGCCCCTGGGCGATGGCGGAGAGCAGGCCCCCCAGGGCCATGGGCAGGCAGGCGGCAAAGTACATCAGCCCCATTTGCAGGGACAGGTTGAAGTCGATTTCCCCGGCGAAGAAGCCCAGCTTCAGCAGGGCGAAGAACCAGGCCACCAGGCCGTACAGGCCCTGGGTGCCGGGGAGCAGCTGCAGGATCAGGCAGGCGGAGAACTTGTTGGGGTCCTCTGCCAGGACGCTGGATGCCGCCTGTCCGGCGGTGCCCACGCCGATGGCGGAGCCGGCGCAGGACAGGCCCACAGCCAGGGCCGCGCCGATGAACGCCAGGGCAATACCGATGTATTCCATAAAAAATTTCCTCCCTTTGGGTCAAAAGTGGTTTAACATCAAGAACGTGGCCAACAGGGCCAAAATGGCGTAAAACTCCACCATAATGGCCAGGATGATGCTCTTGGATATCTCATTGGGGCGTTTGGCCAGCATGCCCAGCCCCGTGGCGCACATGCGTCCCTGCATGATGCCGAAGATCAGGCAGCCGATGGCCACGGGCATGCAGGCGGCGAAGAAGCTGGCCCCTTCGCTGAGGGTCAACGTCCGCAGGCCCCCGGAGAAAAAGCCCAGCTTGATCAGGGCCAGGAACCAGATCACCAGGCCGTACAGGCCCTGGGTCCCCGGCAGGATTTGCAGGATCAGGGCCCGGGCGAACTTGTCCGGTTCCACGGACAGGGCCCCGGCGGCGGCCCGGCCTACCATGCCCACCCCCCGGGCGGAGCCCACACAGGCCAGGCCCACCGCCAGGGAGGCCCCCAGAAAGGCCACGGCGGTGCCGCAGCTTTGCAGCCATTCCATCAGCTCACCTCCTCGCCGGCGTCATTGAGCACGTCCACGTAATTTGTCTGGTAGCGCAGGGGCTGGAAGGCCCGGCCCCCGTCCTTGTAAAACTTGCCGAAAAATTCCAGGTATTGCAGCCGGGCGGCGTGGACATAGGTGCCGATGAGGTTGATCCCCAGGTTGAAGCTGTGTCCAAAGAGGAAGATGGGGATAAACACCAGCAAATTCGCCGGCAGGGTGCCCAGCATGTTCACCACGCTGGCAATCACCGTGGTGGCCAGCATCAGGGCCATCAGGCGGGAGTAGGACAGCACGTCGCTGAGCCAGCCGGTGACGTCGTATAGGGAGGAGATCCCTCCCCAGAGCTTTTTCAACAGGCCCTGCTCATGCCGCCCCTGGGTCAGAATCAGGGCCAGCACCCCCAGCAGCAGCAGGAGTGGGCTGCCTTGCAGGGCCATGAGGGCGATGCCGCCAAAGACGATCCACCAGGGCACCACGTCCAGGAGGGCATCGGGGCCCTCCCCGTCCCGGAAGCCCATAAAGATGTGGATACACTGGCCAACCAGCAGCTGCACGCAGCCCAGGCCGATGCCCAGGACCAGCACCGTCATGGGGTCGTCCAGGGGGCTGATGAGGCAGGGCAGGGCCACTTCCTTGTGGAGGAACACCTCCGCCACCACGGGGATCAGATCCCCGAAGAAGCCCCCGGTGAGGGCCCCGCAGACAAAGGAGGTCACCCCGCACACCATCAAGAGCTGCAAGATATTCCCCATGGCCCCCTTGGGCCGGAAGCGCCGGGAGAGGACCAGCCCCGCCAGGAACATCACCAGCCCATAGCCCATGTCCGCGAACATGAAGCCGTAGAACAGGGCGAAGAAGGGGAAAATCAGGGGGTTGGGGTCAATGCCCCCGTAGGCGGGCAGGGAGTACATCTCCGTAACCATGTTCATGGAGGCGATGAGCCGGTTGTTGCGCAGCAGCACCGGGGGCACCTCCCCCTCCGGGGGATTGGTGAGCTCCCAGGCACAGCCCTGCTCCTCCAAAATCGCCAGCACCCGCATCCGCTCCCGGGAGGGCACCCAGCCTTGGAGGAATACCACCGTACCGTCAGTGAGCAGCCGCTCCGTGGCGGCGGCCTTGGCCAGCTCCCCGTTGAGCCGGTCGGCGCACAGGCGCAGGCTCCACCCGGCGCTGCCCATCTTCCCCAGGCTTTCTTTCAATTCCTGCTGCTCCGCTTCCAGGGCGGAGAGCTGGGCGTCAATGCGGGCGATGTTCTCCCCTGCCGTGCCGGTGAACTCCTTGAAGCTGTGGAGGCTGAAGCCGTGGCGGCGCAGGGCGGCCACCGCCGCCTCCCCCTCCTCCTTGTGGCACAGCAGGAGCAGGTAGTGCAGCTCCTTGTCTGTGGAAACTTCTGTCAGGGTGGCGGTGGGGGCGGCCTGGGCCAGGGCCGCTTCCAGCTCTGCCAGCACAACCCCCGCGGGGCACACGCCAAAGTTCAGTTGGGCATAGGCCGTCTCCCCGGTTTCCAGGGGCAGGTCCAGGGAGGCCCAGGGGCCCAGGCTCAGGCGCTGGGCCTGCAAGTGGCTGCTCTGGGCCTGGCTCTGGCGGAGCTTTTCCACATAGCTGTTGATTTCCCCGGCCTTTTTCAGGGCCTTGGTGAGGGTGCTGTCCCGGAGGAACACCCGCTCTTCCACCCCCCGGCGGCGGAGGAAGAGGCCCTTTTTCAGCCCCGCGTATTGCTGCAAGGCCTCCAAGGCGCTGGCCACCGACCCCTGCTGGCTGCGCAGCTGGTTCAGGGAGGCCCCGTCCCGGTGGAGCAGGGCCGTCCAGGCGGGGTCCGCCAGCTCCGTGGCCGGTTCGGTGATCTCCACACAGCCGGCACTGAGGAGCCGGGCTAAGAGCTCGTCCCGCTGCCGGGCCAGGCTGATCACCCGCAGCCGTTTCATTTTTGCAATGGCCATCTCAGTTCACGACCCTTCTCACGATCTCCCTGGCGGCCTGGTCCAAGCGCTCCCGGGCTGCCGCCCGGAGGGCCGCGCAGGCCTCCTGGCTCTCCTCTTGGAGCTGGACAGCCCGGCGGTTGGCCCGTTCCTCTGCCTGGGCCATCTGTTCCTTGGCCTGGGCCTCCACCTGGGCGCGGATGGATTCCAGGGCTTGCTTGCCCTCCCGCTCCGCCTGGGCCACCAGCTGCTTTGCCTGGGCGGCGGCTTCGCTTTTGCGCTGCCGCAGCGCCTCTTCCACCTTTGTCACCTGTTCCATGGCTTCCAACGACATTGCTTCACCCTCTTTCTCTCTCCCCCCGGTGGGGGGACGCCCATGGTTGGGCATGTTTCGCGTTTTCCTAATAACATATCCACTATAGCACAGGATGGGGGGGAAACCCCGCAAATCAGCGCGAGATGCGCCCCCCTTTCTTCCTTTGGGAAGGACGTACCTGGCAGTGCTATGGGAAAGAATGCTATTTCTACCTATTGTACCATTATACCTTTTATCATGGGAAAGTCAATCCCGGTCTCTCTGTTTTGGTGATTTACAGCACAAAAAACCCACACAAAGGGCTGTTAACAGGCGTTTTCCGGGGGAGGAAGCCCTTTCTTTTCTCTTTTGTATCTGCTAAAATGGAGGGGAAATCATCTCCTGGAAGGAGGCCCTCAGCATGAGAGCATACAAAGCCGTTCTATCCCTCTGCCTCTGCCTGCTCCTGGGCTGTGCCAGCGCCGGCGCCGCCTTCACCGATGTGGAGGCGGGGAGCTGGTATGAAAGCGCCGTCACAGAGATGGCGGGAAAGCAGCTCCTCACCGGCTACGCCGACGGCAGCTTCCGGCCCAACCAGACCATCTCCGCCGCGGAGTTTGTCACCATCACCGCCCGCACCGCCGGTGCCGCCCCCGGCCAGGGCCAGGGGGGCCATTGGGCGGCGGGGTATCTCCAAAGCGCCCTCCAAGGGGGGTGGTACGACTGGGATGAGCTCCCCCCCACCGGGGAGACCTTTGACCAGCCCATCCCCCGGCAGCTGGCGGTAAAAGTCCTGATGAAAGCCCTGCTCCCGGAAGTCCGGGGGGACTACAACACCGAGAGCGCCAAAATCAGCGACTTTTCCCAGCTCAACGGCCGTTACTATGAGGCGGTGTTGGCCGCCTACGCCTGCGGTGTGGTCCAGGGGGACGCCAACGGCGCCTTCCGTCCCACCAGCGGCCTGAGCCGGGCGGAGGCCTGCATCCTCATCCAGCGGGCGCAAGCCCTGTCCAACCAGGGCGAGGGGCCAGGGCAGCCGGAGGAGCCCACGCCCCCAGCCCCCCAGCCTCCGGAGCCGGGGCCTGCCATCCGGGGGGGCGTGTCGGAGAACGGCTGGCTGCAGGTGAAGGGGGCCCAGCTCTGCAACCAGGCGGGGCAGCCTGTGGCCCTGCGGGGGATGAGCTCCCACGGCCTGCACTGGTTCGGCCAGTTCACCAGCGCCCAGAGCATCCAAAACACCGCCCGCTATGGGGCCAATGTATTCCGGGTGGCCATGTACACCGGGGAGGGGGGCTATCTCTCCCAGCCCGCCCAGGTGAAGCAACAGCTCATCGCCGCCGCGGACGCCGCCATCGCCCAGGACATGTACGTGATTCTGGACTGGCACATCCTCTCCGACGGGGACCCCAGCGCCCACACCCAGGAGGCGGTGGCGTTCTTCACGGAGCTGGCCCAGCGCTACAAGGACTGCCCCGCTGTCCTCTATGAGATATGCAACGAGCCCAACGGGGGCATCAGTTGGAGCGGCAACGTGAAGCCCTATGCCCAGCAGGTGGTCAACGCCATCCGGGCCCAGTCCCCCAAGGGGGTCATCCTCATCGGCAGCCCCACCTGGAGCCAGGATATCCACCAGGCGGCGGCAGACCCGGTGGCGGGGGAGAACCTGATGTATACCCTCCATTTCTACGCCGGCACCCACGGGCAGGCATTGCGTGAGCGCATCGACGCGGTACGGGCCCAGGGCCTAGCGGTGTTCGTCTCCGAGTGGGGCACCAGCCGGGCCGACGGCAACGGCGGGGTGTTCTTGAACGAGTCCGCCCAGTGGCTGGATTTCCTGGACCAGCGGGGGATCAGCTGGTGCAACTGGTCCCTGTGTGACAAGGACGAGACCTCCGCCGCCCTGCGCCCGGGCACCAGCCCCAACGCCCTGTGGGGGCTGGGGGACTTGACGGAATCGGGACAGTTTGTGTTCTCCCGCTTTGACGCTTAGTGCGCTGCAAATGAGCAATCTGCCAAACAACAGTTTCCTTTGAAAGAAAGGCAAGCGAGAGAATGCGGACCGGCGAAAGGCGCCGGCCCCTACAAAGACGCGCCGCTGTTCTCACCGCCCGTGGGTCCACAATGGACGTAGTTGGGCGTTTCCCTGTAAACCCCACCTGGCATGGAGTCATCTCACATTGGACGCCGTCCTCACCGGCCCACAGGTTTCCCTTTTCTCGACACATTGAGAAAGCACGGATGGGATTTATTCTCCATCCGTGCTTTTTCTATCTTCCCTTGGAAGCAAGAGGACAGGTTCTGGGTTGTCCTCTGATAGGTATAAATTTTCACAATCCTGCTGGGCGGCAATCAGAACCCGAATTGCCTTTTCCGCCGCCTGCGCCATCTTGATATACATCTGTTTATAGTCCGCCATATCCATCACCTCACTGCACATTTTATGCGATTATTGCATAAAAGTCAATATGCAATAATCGCATATTTTACACTAACTCTGAGGTGAGTGATATGTATCGGCACATCAGAGACTTGCGGGAGGATGCTGACCTGAGCCAACAGCAGCTTGCCCACCTGCTGCATATCAGCCAAGCCACGTATTCAAGATATGAACGCGGCGTACTGGATATCCCCAGCGAAGTCCTCATCCAGCTTGCCCAATTCTACCGAACCAGCGTAGATTATCTGTTGGACCGCACCGACGACCAGACGCCACCCAAACAGAAAAAGGGGCCGCCACGGACCTGCTGACCTCCGACCCGGTCTCCTTCCGTCGCCCTGGGGGCGCTGGCCCCCCTACAAATCTTCGGCGGCTGCTGCGGCACGGATGGGCGGCATTTGGAGCAGGCGGCGGGGTTGGTGGAGCAATAAATCGAAAACGGCCGTCCTTCTTTGGACGGCCGTACAGGTAAAAACAATTGACAATTTTCTGGAATCCTGTTAAAATAAGGGCAGGAAATGTTGATCCATGTTTGGATCGTTGTATTCCGTTTATCTTAGGAAAGTCAAGATAAACCTATACGGCAGCTATGGGGAGGTTAGGAGCTCCCCATAGCCTGCGCAGGCGTCGAGACCGCCTACACAACGGGATTCTATCCCGCACCTTCAAAATACATTATAACACACCTTTCTGTGTTTCCGCAAGCCACATCTTTCAGTGATTGTTTATTGTCGTGTTCTACGGGTTTTCGTGGTGGCTTTGTGGTCCGGTTGTGTGTATGTGTTGACAAGGCACTGTGTAGGACATAAGTTTTTATGCCTGCATGGTGTTTTCTTGCTTTCTCCGAAGTCGAGGACGGGGCGGGGCGATGTTCCCCCCGCCCCTCGGCGGAGGGGCATACACACAACTGAACAGAAAGAAGGTGTACGCAACCGTGTTTTCGGAACACAAAATCTCCCATGAAACCTGTCTCTTGCTAGAGCGGAGGCTTCAGGTTGGGCACCTGCACCTTGAGTTCTCTGATTGCCTGCCACGATATAGATTCTGGCAGACAAGATGGGAGGACGAGGCTTGGGTAGCGGTGTTAAAGGATAGTTGTATCAATCCGTTTTCTGTGGGGGAGCGTATAGAGCTGCACTGGGAGTTGGCCTTTTGGGTGATGAAGGGCTTGTATGCCCACTATCAGAAGAAGGAACCCGACTTGTCTTGGGAGGAGTTTCTTTCCCTGACCCAGAAGCGAGAGGACATCAGGAGAGGTGCTGCGTTTGTTGCCTGTTCATTTCCAGAGGTATCCCGTCCTGATCTGACTATGTGGGAGCATTGGCATCCATCTCACCATTCGGATCACTATGATTACCACAGGCAAAAGGGCCTATTTAAGCAGATTGAAACGCTGTCGCTGATTGTTCCCACAGGGGCCCTGGAACAGGGGGCGGTGTCCATGGCGACCCACCTGGCAATCTCGCTATACATCAAGAAAAAGAAGGATATACGCTACTGCCTGATGACGTGGTATGATTTCCGTGAAATGTTGGAATCAGAGCCTATAGTGAAACAAATCCTCACCCAGCAGGTGCGTTGGATGTATGCCATGAACCCAAAGGTACTCCAAAGGCTCTGGGAGAGCGAACGAGTCACCATCCCACCCCTGCGCACGAAGTGAGAAAAACACCGGTTGAACCGGTGGCTTGCCCCAGCCTGGGGCTGTGAGCCAAATAAAAAGCCTCGCCATTGGCGAGGTTTTTTGCTTAACCCGGCGGGATGAAAACTTGTCAAAATCTCTTGCCACAACGGGCTTGGCTGTTGTATAATGAAACAGCCAAGCCCATTCGTAGGGGTTTGGGCAGAAGAGGCGCTGCCATAAACGGTGGGCGGTACAGCCAATCCTCCGAAAGGAGGTGAGGCACATGCCAATAACGCTTACGTTACATATCTTCGGATATACTGTGACGATTAAGATAAAAGGCAGAAACCGCCACCCTGCACGGTGACGGTTTCCGAGTAAACCTTAAACCCATGTAGGGCTGTACCGCAACCGGCAGTGCCCTTCTGCGTCTATTATACCGCGTTGGCCCCATTTGTCAAGGAAAACCTGCACACAGTCGACCACAGCCCCTGTATCATAAAAGCGGTATCCAGAACCCTCTGGATACCGCTTTGTCTGTGTTATTTGGTTACTTGGCGTACTCCACCACTTTGACCTCCCGGAGGAGATGCACCTTGATCTGGCCGGGGTATTCCAGCTCGTCCTCGATCTGCTTGGCGATGTCCCGGGCCAGGAGGGTCATTTCATCCTCGCTGACCACCTCGGGCTTCACGATGATGCGCACCTCACGGCCGGCCTGGATGGCGTAGGACTTCTCCACGCCCCGGAAGGAGGCGGTAACCCCCTCCAATTTTTCCAAACGCTTGATATAGTTCTCCAAATTCTCCCGCCGGGCGCCGGGTCGGGCGGCGGAGATGGCGTCGGCAGCCTGGACC
>CAJUCB010000060.1 GCA_910584805.1 uncultured Oscillospiraceae bacterium | reverse complement strand
CCTCCGGCGAGCTGTTCCTCACCAGAAGCGGGACCCCCATCCACCGCCGCCAGGTTTGGGCGGAGATGAAACAGCTCTGTGCCAAGGCGGGTGTGGAGCCGGGGAAGGTGTTCCCCCACAACCTCCGCCACCTTTTTGCCACCGTATTTTATCAGCGCAGCAAGGACATTGCCCGGCTGGCGGACGTGCTGGGGCATTCCTCTATCGAGACCACCCGGCTTTACCTCTTAACCACAGGGCAAGAGCACCAACGGGCACTGGACCGTCTGGGGATTGTCTCATAGAAAACAAAAACAATATTTTGTCCCCTGGCTAGGCGGCTATCCTGCGGATAACAGGGAAAATACAACGAAAAAAGCTTATCATTCCCGGAATTTGAGGGAAAAAGTGCGCACTAGTGAAAAGCCGCAAAAACTGTATGGTTTGTGGCTTTGGCTTTTGTGCATAAATGTAGAAAACCGGCTTGTTTTTTCAACCCCCACATGGTATAATTTCTTTGCAATATGGAGTTTGGATCAGATTTCCCCATCACGGTGCAAACAAAATATTGTTTTTGACCACAAGCAAGACGAGAAAGGCCGGTGGTGCGATGAAAAAGACACTCTACGACTACTGCATGGAGCTGGGAAACACCGCCCTCCTTCAACAGTGGGATGTAGAAGCCAATGCCCCCCTCTCTCCCCAAGGCCTCAGCTTTGGCAGCCACCAGAAGGCTTGGTGGCGCTGCGCCAAGGGCCACCAGTGGCAGGCGGCGGTGAAGTCCAGGGCCCACGGCGCAGGCTGCCCCGTGTGTGCCAACCGCCAGGTGGTTCCCGGTGAAAACGACCTGGCAACCACCCACCCCCTCCTTGCCGCAGAGTGGGACGGCAGCCGCAACGGCACCCTCACCCCCCAGGGCCTGTTGGCCGGGTCCCGGCGGAAGGTGTGGTGGGTCTGCGCCAAGGGGCATTCCTGGCAAGCCATGGTGACAGCCCGCGCCCAGGGGGCCGGTTGTCCTGTGTGCGCCGGGAAAGTGGTGCTCCCTGGGGAGAACGATTTGGCCAGCCGGGCCCCCGACATTGCCCGGCAGTGGGACCTTGAAAAAAACGGAAACCTGACGCCGGAAACTTGCACCGCCGCCAGCAACCGCCGGGTCTGGTGGGTTTGCCCCCTGGGGCACAGCTACCGGGCCGCCGTGGGCGCCCGGACGGTGAACGGCTCCGACTGCCCCTACTGCGCGGGGCGGAAGGTGCTCCCCGGCTTCAACGACCTGGCCAGCTGTGCGCCGGAAATCGCCGCAAGCTGGCATCCCAGCCTCAACGGCACCCTGGTGCCGGAGATGGTCACGGTTGGCAGCCGTCATAAGGTCTGGTGGACCTGTCCTGAGGGGCACGTCTGGAAGGCTGTGGTCTATTCCCGCACCGGGGCAAAAAAGTGCGGCTGTCCGGTCTGTGCCGGGCGGCACCCCGGCCCGCACCGGCGGAGGACTGCTCTGCCGGTTGGAACCAGTCAAAGCACGGCACCTGCCGTCTTTGAAAATATTCATATAGGAGGAAATCAACCATGAAAAGACGAATTTCGGCCGCTCTGTTGACTCTGTGCTTGCTGATGAGCCTAATGCCTACCGTGGCGTTTGCTGCTCCCAGCGGGTCCTTTGACGACGTGGACGGCCACTGGGGCCAAGCTGCTGTGGAGCGCTGGGCTGGCTACGGCGTAGTCAACGGCGACGGCACCGGCAACTTCAACCCAGACAACCAGATGACCCGCGCAGAGTTTGCCACGATGCTGGCCAACATGCTGGGGTACAAGGAGAAGGCCACCAACACCTTCTCGGATGTCAACGACAGCGACTGGTTCGCTGACGCCATCCTGAAGCTGGCCGCCGCCGGGGTCATCCAGGGCTCCAACGGCATGGCCAATCCCAACGCACCCATCAGCCGCCAAGAGGCCGCTGTGATGATGTGCCGTGCGTTCAACATCCCCACCACCGGCGGGAGCCTGGACTTTGCCGACAGCGCCGACGTGGCCGACTGGGCCAAGGGCGCGGTGGCAGCGCTGGCTAGCCGGGGCATGATGAACGGCGTGGGCGGCAACAATGTGGCCCCCCTGGCCAACATCAACCGCGCCTCTGTTGCCACCCTGCTGGACAACATGATTACCGAGTATGTCACCGAGGATAAGACCGTCTCCGGCGAGGTGAAGGGCATTGTCCTGGTGGCAGGTAACGCTACTGTTACCTTCGAGGACGCCACCCTGGCAGAAAACCTCATCGTGGCCCCCAAGGCTGAGGGCGCGGAAGTTGTCCTCACCGGCAGCACCACCGCTGGCGATGTGTATGTGGATGGCACTGCCACCGTGAAGGTGGACAGCAGCGCCACCGCTGGCGACGTCCAGGTGGGCGCAGCCAACAGCACCGTGGAAGTGGCTGGCAAGGCCGACACCGTCACCGTGGACAGCGCCGCCGCCGACACCAAGGTCAACGTGGGCAAGGACGCCACCGTGGGCACTGTGGACGTGGCTGGTGCCAACACCGCAGTGACCGTGGACGGCAAGGTGGACAACGTCAATGTGTCCTCCAGCGCTACCGGCACCGACGTTGTGGCCAACAGCGGTGCAACCGTTGGCAAGGTGGAGACTGCCGCCAAGGATGTCACCGTTTCCGGTAACGGCAAGGTGGAGAACGTCACCGCTACCGACGGCACTGTTGCCGTCACCACCCCCAACACCAACGTGACGAACAAGACCGATTCCGCCGACAACGTGACCAACCAGGGCAAGCCCGTGCCCCCCGAAAACGGCGGCGGAACCCCGACCCCGACTCCGCCCTCTGGCGGCGGTGGCGGTGGTGGTGGTGGCGGGACCACCAGCTATGATGTTACCATCACCGTGAACAAGACTGGTAACGGCGAAGTTACCGCTGACACTGGTTTGCAGTTCAACCTGACTGACGAGGAGAAAGAAAGTGGCAAGGCTGTCGAGCTCACTTTCACTCCTGCTGAGGGTTATATTGTCTACGAAGTGAAGGTAGGCGACGAAACGAAGACACTTACCGATGGTAAGCTAACTTTGAGTGGTGTGAAGGTCAACACTACTGTGTCGGTTAAATTCATTCAGCCCATTACCGATGTTAAACTGCTGGTCATCGACAGTGTTGCAGACTACAAGGCACTCTGCACCAACTATAACTTTGATGGTGGTAATCCCGATGGAACTCTTACCGATGCGGATTTGGCCCAGAACGCTTGGCTGGCTGTGGGCGTGAAGCTGAACACCGTCTATAAGGGTGATGACGGATTTGCCGTTCCCGTTGACACTAATAAGATTGACTTGGCTAGCCTATCGTTTACCCTCAATGGAACAAGCATCACGCCTAATGTAGGCCTCGGCACTGGAAAATTTGGCAATGCTGTTTCCACGTACATCCGCGCCCATACCGATGGGGGAGACAGCAGCGCCGCATCGCTGTTTACTCGTGACAAGTCTGCCGCTGAGGTTTCCGGCACCTACTCTGTTGCCTTCACCTACAAAGGAATCGACTACACTGCCTCTACTGACTATGCCGCCATCGGTGATAATGGAGAACCTGTGGAGATGGTCGATGTAAAGTTTATGGATGGAAGCACAGAAGTGCAAACCTATAAGGTTGTTAAAGGACAGGAGATCACTGTCCCCACCTTGCCCTCTACCGATAAGATTTATTATACTGGTAAATGGACTTATGGAGATAAGACTGCCACTAGCGGTGGTAAACTCACCGTCAATGATGCTATGACCCTCACTACTGAGTCTGTGCCTGTTACTGCCACGAAACTTTCTGTCCGTATGGCAGGTCCCGAAACCAACCATAAGCCTTCTTTGGAAGATTTCAACTACCCCGCAGCCTACACTGCCGCTGGTATTTCTCTTGACCCGGCCACTGGCAAGATTACCGTAGATGCCAAGAAGCTCATTGATATGGTTGGTAGTAGTGATGAAACTTTGAGCGGTTATTTGACCCATATTATGGGTAATGAAGGAAAGGCCACACAAGTTATGTTTGGTATTGCCTATGAGACCCCCAGCAAGGACAATGTTAAGGCTACCAAGCTCAAGTTCTCCAACAGCCTGGACTTCTCTTCAGGTACTGAGGTTGTGCTGGCTACTGATCCCAAGTGCCATAATAGCACCCTCATTAGTTACATTCCTGTAGCCAAGGTTGAGGGTGACCCCAAAGTTGTTACATTCCTTAGTCAGGGCGATAGCGACTACTGCTTGTGGACAGATAGCAGTGACAATGTGATTGCTGTTACTAAAACCGTTATCACCATTGGTACGCCTACCAGCATGCCCGAAATGACTATTACTGTGGATGGTAACACCACTGGCAGTGTTAAGGTTCCCTACAACACTGCTATCACCGAAGCACAGTTGAACAGCATTAAGGCTCTGGCTGCAAAGGAGAACTATACTGTTGCTGCTTTGAAAAATGGCGAGACTGAAGTGACGACAGATACCAAATTTACTGCTGACACTAAGCTCACCGCAACTTATGAAGCTAAGGCAAATATCTCTGTGGTTACCACTAACCTTGTTAATGATCCTAAGTTTGGTGATGTTACGGTTTCCGATTTCCAGGATATCACCCTGGGCAATGGATTTTCATGGAATGAATCGAAAAACCGTTATGAGGCTGCCGCAACCGGTTCCCTTAATAACATGACCTTTGAGAAGTTTAGTTCTAATGAGGAAGAGCAGACCGGGTACTATGCTATCCTTAAACTGGATGTCCCTGCCGAATTTAAGAGTACTGCCAAGATCAGTTATCAAAATAATGCGATTGATCAGGCGGAGTACGCTGATGGCTCCCTTATTCTGATTACTCGTATGGGTGCTAGTAATGTTGAGAACTTTACTAATCTCGGTGTAAAGATTGATGTTGACTGGGATGGTGATAGTGGTGCAAATGCCGCTGCCACTTACGTGGTGAATTTCAGCAATGTTACTGCCACAAAGGCCACTACCCCTGGGACTTAATCTGAAAGATCATCTAGCACATTGATTCTGCTAAATCCCCCCACGGCATTTGCCGTGGGGGGCCTTTTTCCCCATCAAAAAGCGCGGGCCGCCAAAGCGGTCCGCGCTTTTCCTATACAATATATGTCTCCTCAATCCTTCATCAACAAATACATAACCGCCTTCTGGGCGTGCAGCCGGTTTTCCGCCTCGTCAAAGACCTCCTGGGCATGGGCCTCGAACACCTCGGCGGTGATCTCCTCCCCCCGGTGGGCGGGCAGGCAGTGGAGCACCAGGGCCCCAGGGTGGGCGGCGTTCATCACCGCGTCGTTGATCTGATACCCGGCAAAGATGGCCTGGCGCTGCTTGGCCTCCTCCTCCTGGCCCATGGAAGCCCACACGTCGGTGTACACCGCGTCGGCGTCCTTGGCGGCCTCCAACACGTCGGGCGTACACAGGAACTTGCCGGGATACTCCTTGGCGAAGTCCAGGACGGTGGGGTCGGGGCGGTAGTCGTCAGGACAGGCTACGGCCACCTGCATGCCGCACTTCAAGCCCCCCACGATGAGGGAGTTTGCCATGTTGTTGCCGTCACCGATGTAGCACAGCTTCAAGCCCTCTAACTTGCCCTTGTGTTCCCGAATAGTCATCAGGTCTGCCAGCACCTGGCAGGGGTGGCAGAAGTCGGTGAGGCCGTTGATCACAGGGATATCGGCGTACTTTGCCAGCGTTTCCACCTCTTCCTGGTCGAAGGTGCGGATCATGATGCCGTC
Organism: uncultured Oscillospiraceae bacterium; assembly: GCA_910584805.1. GTDB lineage: Bacteria > Bacillota > Clostridia > Oscillospirales > Oscillospiraceae > Evtepia. The sequence goes on along the minus strand of CAJUCB010000060.1, from coordinate 7,223 downwards.
GCAGTAGCGGGAGAGGACCCGGGCGGTGTCCTCGGCGGGTTCACTGCGGCCAATCTGGCTGTCCTTGCCGGAGAGGTAGACGCCGTAGCCGCCCAACTGATAGATGCCCGTCTCAAAGGAGACCCGGGTGCGGGTGGAGTTCTTTTCAAAGATCATCGCCAGCGTTTTTCCGGCGAGATAGGGGTGGGGGGTGCCCGCCTTTTTCAGGGCTTTCAGATGGTCGGCGGTGTCCAGAATTTCTAAAATTTCCTCCGTACTGAGGTCCAGCAGCTTTAATAGGTCTTTTTTCACAGGATAGTGCTCCTTTTATTTGTAAAGTATACAGAAAACGGCGATTAAAGTTTTCGTCCACCTTTTTCAGCTGAAGCGCGGAGCCGTCGCGAGCAGCGGGCTAAGACCCGGAGCGGAGGCGAAGCCCAAGGAGGGGCCGCAGGCCCCGTATGGGTTCGCCGTAGCCGCAGGGGCTTAGAACCGCGTCAGCGAGCAGGCACAGCGTGACACAAAAAGGTGGCGGAGTCCAGAGGCAGAGCCTCTGGCGGGTTTGGGCGGAGCCCAACCGAACAGTCGTTCACGCCCAAATCATCGTCCCCACGCCCTTGTGGGACAACATTTCCGTCAAAATGGAGTGTGGAATGCGCCCGTCCAAAATATGCGTGCGCTGCACCCCATGCTCCAACGCATTGACACAGCAGTCAATCTTGGGGATCATCCCCCCGCTGATGATGCCGCTGCCAATGAGGTTGGGCACCTCCGCCAGACGGATTTGCCGGATGAGGGTGCTCTCGTCCTTGGGGTCTTGCAGCACCCCCCGCACATCGGTGAGCAGGATGAGCTTCTCCGCCCCCAAGGCCACAGCCAGCTCCGCGGCGGCGGTGTCGGCGTTGATGTTGTAGGCGGTGTCGTTGTCAATGCCCAGGGCCACGGTGGATACCACGGGGATGTACCCTGCCGCCAGGCAGTCCGTCACCACCTGGGGGCAGACCTTGACGATTTTACCCACCAGGCCGTACTTCTCGTCCAGCTTCTTGGCCTGGAACAGGGCGCCATCCAGGCCGCACAGGCCAATGGCCTTGCCGCCCAGGTTGTTGATGGTGGAAACCAAGCCCTTGTTCACCTTGCCGCAGAGGACTTGTTGGACGATGTCCATGGTCTCCTCATCGGTGTAGCGCAGGCCGTCCACAAACTTGGATTCCTTGCCAATGAGTTTCAGCATGTGGCCGATCTCCGGGCCGCCGCCGTGGACCATCACCACCCGCACGCCCACCAGGTTCAGCAGGATAATGTCGCTGATCACCGCCCGGCGCAGCTCTTCCGAGATCATGGCGTTGCCGCCGTATTTGATGATGACGGTCTTTCCATAATAGGTTTGAATGTAGGGCAGCGCTTCCACCAGGGCGGTGGAGCGCTCCATATAATTACTCATGTCCATGGGAGGACGCCTCCTGTCCGGGGCCTCAGCTTCTGTAATCCCCGTTGATCTTCACATAGTCGTAGGTCAGGTCACAGCCCCAGCAGGAGCAGGCGGCGCTGCCCTCGTGGAGGGTGACCACAATGGTGACATCCTTCTCCGAGAGGACGGTTTTGGCCTTGCCCTCGTCAAAGGGCACCCCTTGGCCCCGGTCACACACAGGGAGCTCCCCGGCGGAGGACAGGAATTTCACCGCCACATCCTTGGGGTCAAAGTCTGCCCCGGAGTAGCCAATGGCGCAGAGGACCCGCCCCCAGTTGGCGTCCGCGCCGAACATGGCGGTTTTCACCAGGGGCGAACGCACCACGGCCTTTGCCATAGCCTCGGCCTTTTCCTCGGTAGCGGCCCCCTCCACGGTACAGGTAACCAGGCGACCAGCCCCCTCGCCGTCCCCGGCGATGGCCTTGGCCTCGTACTCCAACACGGTACGCAGGGCGGCATAGAAGGCGTCATACTCCTTGCCGGGGCCACTGATGGGGGCATTCCCCGCCAGGCCGTTGGCCAGGACTACGCAGGTGTCGTTGGTGGAGGTGTCCCCGTCCACGGTGATGCGGTTGAAGGTCTTCGCCACCACCTCCCGGAGCATGGGTTGCAGCACGCTGCCGTCGATGGCACAGTCGGTGGTGACCACACAGAGCATGGTTCCCATGTTGGGGTGGATCATCCCGGAGCCCTTCGCCATAGCACCCAGCGTGACAGGCTTGCCCCCGATGTCCACGGTGACGGCGATCTCCTTGGTATAGGTGTCGGTGGTCATGATGGCGTGGGCGGCGTCGGTGCCTGCGGCGGGGGTGTTCGCCAGAGCCTTTACCAGGGTAGGGACGGCAGCCTCAATGGCGGAGATGTTCAACTCCACCCCGATGACGCCGGTGGAACACACAGCGAAATCTTCCGGCTTCAGGCCGGTGGCGGCAGCGGCAGCGGCGGCCATTTTTTTTGCGTTTTCCTCCCCCTTGGGGGCGCAGGCGTTGGCGTTGCCACTGTCCAGAATGACCCCCTGGGCCTTGCCGTCGGCCAAATAGGCCTGGGTGAGAATCACGGGGTCCGCCTTGACTACGTTGCTGGTATACGTCCCCGCAGCGGTGCAGGGGACCTCAGAGAGGACCATAGCCAGGTCCTTTTTGTCCGGCTGTGGGGCGGCAAAATTGTCCTTCACACCGCAGTGCATCCCTGCGGCCCGAAACCCTTGGGCGGCGGTAACGCCACCGGAAATGATGTTCATATCAGTGTATCCTCCTTGTTATAGCAGTCCTGCGGCTTCGTCGAAGCCCAGCATCAGGTTCATATTTTGCACCGCCGCTCCGGAGGCCCCTTTTCCCAGGTTGTCAAAGAGTGCGGTGATGGTGGTCTGCTCCTCGTGGCCGCAGACGATCAATTGGAGCTGATTGGTACCCACCAGGGTATTGGAATAGATCACCGGCTCTTCCCCGCCAAAGGGGGCTACGGAGACGAAAGCGGCGTCCTGGTAGTAGGCCTCCAAAATATTGTAGAGATTGTAGGCGGTGGGCCCACCGGGGAGGGTATCGTTGCGCAGCATCACCGTGGTGGCCATTCCCTGGATGTAGTCCCCCAACACCGGGTGGAACACTGGGGCGGTACTGAGGCCGCAGACGTGGACCATTTCGGGAATGTGCTTGTGGTGCAAACCTGTGGCGTAAATCCGGGCGGAGGCGTGGCGGGGGTCCCGCTGGGGGTCCTGATACTCCGCGATCAGCTTTTTTCCGCCCCCAGAATAGCCCGTCAAGGAGTAGGCGCACAGGGGGTGGTCCGGGGAGAGCACATCAAGCTGCACCAAAGGGTAGACACTGGCGATGAAGCCGGAGGCATGGCAGCCGGGATTGGCCACCCGCTTGGCAGAGAGGATATCGGCGCGATGCTTGGCGGACAGCTCCGGGAAGCCGTAGGCCCAGCCGGGGGCGGTGCGGTGGGCGGTGGAGGCGTCGATTACCCTGGTGTCGGGGTTCTCGATGAGGGACACCGCCTCCACAGCGGCATCGTCGGGGAGGCAGAGGAACACCAAATCCGCCGCGTTCAGGAGCTTCTTCCGCTCCGCCACATCCTTGCGCTTGTCCTCGTCAATGCGCAGCAGTTCAATGTCCTCCCGGGCCCCCAGGCGGTCATAGATTTGCAGGCCGGTGGTGCCCTCCTGGCCGTCGATGTATACTTTGGGTTTGCTCATATTGGTCACATCCCTTTCGCAGGTTCATTCGATGCGCTGCCCTAGCTGCGCCGGGGGCTGCTTTTTGAAGCGGTCAAACAGCCCCATGCGGGGCCTCCCGGGTTGCCACAAAGTCCTTCATCAAGGCGATTTGCTTTTCCACTGCCTCTTTGGCGGGGCCGCCAAACACTTTACGGCCATTGACGCAGGTTTCCAGGGACAGGGCCTGGTAAACATCCTCCTCAAAGGCTGGAGAGACCTTTTTGTAGTCCTCCAAGGGCAAGGTTTCCAGGCTGTTGCCAGTCTCCACACAGTGGCCCACCAGCTTGCCCACGATACCGTAAGCCTCCCGGAAGGGAACCCCTTTCTTGGCCAAGTAGTCGGCACAGTCGGTGGCGGAGATGAAGCCGCCGTTGGCGGCCTTGCGCATGTTATCCCGGTTGACGCTGAGGGTGTCGATCATGGCGGTGAACACTGGCAGGCAGAGCTCCACGGTGTCAATGGTGTCGAACACAGGCTCTTTGTCCTCCTGCATGTCCTTGTTGTAAGCCAAAGGGATGCCCTTCATCACCGTGAGCAAGGTGATCAGGGCCCCATACACCCGGCCAGTCTTGCCCCGCACCAGCTCCGCCACGTCGGGGTTCTTCTTTTGAGGCATGATGGAGGAACCGGTGGCGTAGGCATCGTCCAGCTCAATGAACTTGAACTCCCAGGAACACCAGAGGATGAGCTCCTCGGAGAAGCGGGACAGGTGCATCATAAGGATGGAGCAGGCGGAGAGGAACTCAATGGCGAAGTCCCGGTCGGACACGGAGTCCAAGGAGTTCTCTGTGGGCTTTTGGAACCCCAGGGCGGCAGCGGTTTGGAAGCGGTCCACCGGGTGGGTGGAGGTGGCCAGGGCGCCAGACCCTAGGGGGCACTCGTCCAGCCGGGCCATACAGTCCTCCAAACGGGTGATGTCCCGCTTGAACATGCTGGCGTAGGCCATCAGGGCGTGGGCAAAGGTGATGGGCTGCGCCCGTTGAAGGTGGGTGTAACCGGGCATCACAGCGTCCAAAGTTTCCTCCGCCCGGCGCATCAGGACCTTTTCCAAATCCAGGAGCATCCCCACGATGACGGGGATTTCCTCCTTGACGAAGAGGCGGAAGTCCAGGGCGACCTGGTCGTTCCGGCTGCGGGCGGTGTGGAGGCGCTTCCCCGCCTGGCCGATGCGCTGGGTGAGTAGAACCTCCATGTTCATGTGGATGTCTTCACTGTCCTTGGTGAACTCCACCTTGCCGTCCTTGATCTCTGTCAGGAGGGTTTTTAAGGCGGCAATGATGGTGTCAGCCTCCTCCTGGGGGATGATGCCCTGCTTGCCCAGCATGGCGGCGTGGGCAATGGAGCCAGTGATGTCCTGCTTGTAGAGGCGGGCGTCGAAGGAAATGGAGGAGTTGAAGTCGTTGACTTGGTTGTCGGTCTCCTTTTGGAACCGGCCGGCCCAGAGTTTCATAGGCGTTGTTCCTTTCTGATCCTGATTTGGAAAAAACGGAGGGCAGGAGTGGGAGACCGCTCCTGCCCGGCGCATATAGTTCAGTGAGGGATGCTCAATGTTTGTTCAGCTTGCCCTGCTCCCGGAGAGCTTGGACGGTGGTGGGCAGGCCCCAGAGGTTGATGAAGCCGGCGGAATCCTTCTGGTCGTAGTCAGAGGCGTCGAAGGTTGCCAGGTCCTCAGAGTAGAGGGAATAGGGGGAGGTCATGCCGGCGGGGATGATGTTGCCCTTGTAGAGCTTCAGCTTCACCGTACCGGTGACATATTCGTTGGCCTTGTCGGCGAAAGCGGAGAGCGCTTCCCGCAGGGGGGAGAACCACTTGCCGTTGTAGATCAAGTCGGCGAAGTCGATGGCCAGCTTCTGCTTTTCGTGGAGGGTATCCTTGTCCACAGTGATCATCTCCAACTGCTCATGGGCAAAGTAGAGGATGGTGCCACCGGGGGTCTCATAAACGCCACGGTCCTTCATGCCCACCAGCCGGTTTTCCACGATATCCAGGATGCCAATGCCGTTCTTGCCGCCCAGTTCGTTGAGCTTTTCGATGAGCAGGGAGGCCTTCATCTTCTCACCGTTGAGGGCCACAGGCACACCAGCTTCAAAGTCCAGGCTGATGTAGGTGGGCTCGTCGGGAGCCTGGAGGGGGGACACGCCCATCTCCAAGAAGCCGGGCTTTTCCAACTGGGCCTCGTTGGCGGGGTCCTCCAAATCCAGGCCTTCATGGCTCAGGTGCCAGAGGTTTTTATCCTTGGAGTAGTTGGTTTCCCGGGTGATCTTCAGAGGGACGTTGTGGGATTCAGCATAGTCAATCTCCTCATCCCGGCTCTGGATGTCCCACTCCCGCCAGGGGGCAATGATTTTCATGCCGGGGGCAAAGCGCTTGATGGCCAGCTCGAACCGGACTTGGTCGTTGCCTTTGCCGGTGCAGCCGTGGGCGATGGCGTCGGCACCCTCAGCCAAGGCGACTTCCGCCAGCTTCTTGCCGATGATGGGCCGGGCAAACGCGGTACCCAGCAGGTACTTTTCATAGGTAGCGCCCATTTTCAGGGAGGGGATGATAACATCGTCCACCATCTCGTCCACCAGGTCCGCCACGATGAGCTTGCTGGCGCCAGTTTTCAGGGCCTTTTCTTCCAAGCCTTCCAGCTCGTCCGCCTGGCCTACGTTGCCAGAGACAGCGATGATCTCGGGGTTGTTATAGTTCTCCTTGAGCCAGGGGATGATAATAGATGTATCCAGCCCGCCGGAATAGGCGAGAACAACTTTTTTGATGTCAGCCATAGGGAAATTACCTCCAATTTTTCTCTTGGGTCTTTTCATGAAGCAAGGATACCACGACTGTAGATAAAATGCAAGCAAATTTCGCATAATCATTCGTGTTTTGACCGAAAAATACCGGGTTAATTTTCACAAAAACGCATATTATTAGCGGATATACGGATATATATTCATGTTCATGCAACGAGGCCGTTTTGCTTTCCTTGACTTTTGCCGCGAAGGCTGGTACAATGGCAACGGTTTAGAAAAAATGACCCATCTGCGCCTGTGATGGAATTGGTAGACATGCGAGATTTAGGTTCTCGTGCGGCAACGCGTGTGGGTTCGAGTCCCTTCAGGCGCACCAAACCCGGATAATCCGAACCTGTTTCCGATAGGAGATGGGTTCGGATTATTGGCTTTCTTTGCTGCAACAGTAGGGAAGATGTCCTTTGGCAGCGATTATGTAGAAGCATAGTTCCGATCGAAACGCAAAAGCGGCGGCCCCGATTTCTCAAAGCCACCCGCTTTAGGCGTGACAATTTACCTGCTTGACAGCTTTTTTCGTTTGCCGTCGTGCGGCAGTTTTTCAGATATTGGCTATAAGTCAGTTTCCAGATCTGGTATTACTGCAAGAAGTTGAGAACCAGGGCAAGGGCGACGATTCCCAACATCATCAGCGCCAGCACCACACTGATGATAGTGGACATGATATTGATACCGCTCCGGCTTTCCTCGCTCTTTACACAGATCACAGAGAGCAGGAGGCCCGCCAGCGCAAGGACGATGTTGCAGACCGCCCAAACCATGC
>CAJUCB010000059.1 GCA_910584805.1 uncultured Oscillospiraceae bacterium | reverse complement strand
CCGGGAGCGGGAGGGGATTCTCCCCTGCCCCATGATGGCGGTGAACGACGCCAAGGCCAAGCACTATTACGACAACAAGTACGGCACCGGCCAGTCTGTGTGGGATGGCATCATGCACACCACCAACCTGGTGGTGGCCGGCAAGACCGTGGTGGTAGCCGGGTACGGCTGGTGCGGCAAGGGTGTGGCCATGCGGGCCGCGGGCATGGGGGCCAATGTGATCGTCACAGAGATCGACCCCTTCAAGGCCCTGGACGCCACCATGAACGGCTTCCGGGTCATGACCATGGACGAGGCCGCCCCCTTGGGGGACGTATTCGTCACCGTTACCGGCTGCAAGGACGTCATTACCCCGCGGCACTTTGAAAAAATGAAGGACAACGCCCTGCTCTCCAACGCCGGCCACTTCGACTGTGAGGTGGCGGTAGCCGCCCTGCGGGAGATGGCCACCGAGAGCAAGCTGCGCCGGGAGAATATCATGGGCTATACCCTGCCCAATGGCCGTACCCTGAACGTCCTGGCAGAGGGCCGCCTGGTGAACCTGGCCTCCGGCAACGGCCACCCGGCGGAGATTATGGATATGTCCTTTGCCGTCCAGGCCCTGGCGGCGGAGTGGATCAGCAAGCAGACGGGGCTGGAAAAGAAGGTCTACCCCATCCCCGAGAGCATCGACGACCAGATCGGCCGGGCCAAGCTGGCGGCCCAAGGGCTGGCCATCGACACATTGACCCCCGAGCAGGAGAAGTATTTGAACAGCTGGTCAGTGTAAGCAAAAAGCCAAGCCATACATAGCATCAAGTAGGAGGATACCCAATTATGAGCCATAGATTTTTTACCTCGGAGTCCGTGACAGAGGGACATCCCGACAAAATTTGCGACCAGGTCTCTGACGCCATCCTGGACGCCATCCTGGCCCAGGACCCCCTGGGGCGGGTGGCCTGCGAGACCACCGCGTCCACCGGCCTCATCCATATCATGGGGGAGATCAGCACCACTTGCTTTGTGGACTTCTCCAAAGTCGCCCGGGAGACCATCCGGGAAATCGGCTACGACCGGGCCAAGTACGGCTTTGACTGCGACACCTGCGGCATCATCGTCAACATTGATGAGCAGAGCGCGGATATCGCCCTGGGGGTGGACAAATCCCTGGAGGCCAAGGAGGAGGGCGGAGACGGCCTGGACAACGGCGCCGGGGACCAGGGCATGATGTTCGGCTATGCCTGCGACGAGACCCCGGAGCTGATGCCCCTGGCCATCTCCCTGGCCCACAAAATGGCCAAGCGCCTGGCAGAAGTACGCAAGAACGGGGACGCGGCCTACCTGCGCCCCGACGGCAAGACCCAGGTAACTGTGGAGTATGACGAGCACAACCAGCCTGTCCGGGTGGACACTGTGGTCCTCTCCACCCAGCACAGCCCGGAGGTGCAGCTAGATAAGATCCGCCGGGACATGATCGAGCTGGTGATCCGCCCCACCGTCCCCGCCAACCTCATGGATAAGGACACCAAAATTTACGTCAACCCCACCGGCCGCTTCGTCATTGGCGGGCCCCAGGGGGACACCGGCCTCACCGGCCGGAAGATCATTGTGGACACCTACGGCGGCAGCGCTCCCCACGGCGGCGGCGCCTTCTCCGGCAAGGACCCCACCAAGGTGGACCGCTCCGCCGCCTACGCCGCCCGCTGGGTGGCCAAGACCGTGGTGGCTGCTGGCCTGGCCAAGCGCTGCCAGATTCAGCTTGCCTACGCCATCGGCGTGGCCCAGCCGGTGTCCATCCTGGTGGACACCTTCGGCACCGGCACCGTGGCGGACAGCGTCCTGGAAGAGGCTGTGCGCAAGACCTTCGACCTGCGCCCCACCGCCATCATCCGGGACCTGGGGCTGCAAAAGCCCATCTACCACAAGCTGGCCGCATACGGGCACATGGGCCGGGAGGACCTGGGGGTGGCCTGGGAAAAAACCGACCGGGCGGAGCAGTTGAAAGCAGCCTGTAAGTAAAGCAAAGATTAAAGTTTTCGTCCACCTTTTTGAGCCGAAGCGCGGAGCCGTCGTGAGCAGCGGTCTAAGACCCGGAGCGGAGGCGAAGCCCAAGGAGGGGCCGCAGGCCCCGGATGGGTTCGCCGGAGTCGGAGTGTTTTAGAACCGCGTCGCGAACCGGCGCAGCGTGACACCACCAAGGTGGCGGAGTGCAGAGGCAGAGCCTCTGCCGGGTGCGGGCGGAGCCCGCAAAACCCAAGGCTTCGCCTGCCGATGTTCCGCAGGAACGAGGCCCCCATACTAAAAGAGAAAAGGATGTGATGCCGTGGAAATCGTAAAAAACAGCGTCCTATGCACCTGGCTTGCCCCCCTGTGGCTGACCCTGTGCCGGACCTATGACACCAGCTGTGTGGCAAAACTCCTCCGTGGCTTCGCCGCCGCTTGCCGGCGCTGGGGCCAAGGCAGTGCCATGGTGTACTTCCTCAGCCGGGAGGGAAAGCTCTCCCAGGCCTGGGGGGACAGCGGCCTGTGCCGCCTGCTGACGGCCATTGTGAACCTCCCCGTGCGCTTTTTGCAGTTCCTGTACCGCAAGCTGAAGGGCCCCATGGAGGGGAGCTTCTTTGCGGATTTGGGGATTTCCGTGGCGGAGCAGGAGTCCTTCCTGCTGGGCTGGGTGATGCTGGCCATCATGGTCATCCCCTATGAGAAGTGGAGCAACGGCTACAGCTTCGCCATTCTGATGCTGTGTACCTTGCTGCTGTTCTTCACCGGGATGCGCCGCCCTGGCTGGCGCATCGACCTGGCCTCCCTGGGCCCCTGGCTGATGGCGTTCTTCTGCCTGGTCCCAGTGTCCTGGGCCCTGTCCTCTTACCGGGCCCTCTCCACCCGCTTTTTGCTCTACTATATCACCTGCATCCTCTGTGTGGTGATTGTGGTCAGCGTGGTGGAACGCCGGGAACAGCTGCAACGGCTCATGGGGGCGGCCTCCCTGGCCCTGCTGGTGATGGCCCTGGGAGGCATCGTCCAGCGCATCCAGGGGGTGGAGGTGGACGCCATGATGGTGGACCAGACGGCCAACGCCGGGATGCCCGGCCGGGTCTTTGGCTTTTACGACAACCCCAACGCCTTTGGCTCTGTGCTGCTGCTGCTGATCCCCGTGGCGGTGGGCTATATGCTCTCCTGCCCCGGCTGGCTGGGCCGTTTTCTGGGCTTTTTCAGCGCGGCGGCGGGCTTGATGACCCTGCTGATGACCTATTCCCGGGCCAACTGGGTGGGCCTGCTGGTGGCGGTGTTCCTGTTCCTGCTGCTGTGGAAGCCCAAGCTGGTCCCTGTGGCCCTTGTGGTTGCGGCGGTGGGGGTGTCCTTCCTGCCGGAAACCATCCTCAACCGGGCGCTGTCCATTTTCAACACCTCGGACACCGCCATCAGCAGCCGCTTCCCCGTCTACCAGGCGGCCATTGACTATATCCGGCTCCACCCCATCGTAGGCTGCGGCCTGGGGGTGGAGGCCCTCCGGGAGGCGGTGGCGGATCTGCAGCTCTTCAAGGGCTATGACCGCTTCGTCCACTGCCACAACATCTACCTTCAGGTCTGGTGTGAAATGGGCATTGTGGCCCTCATCGCCTTTGTGGGCGGCATCGTTTGGAGCGTCAAAACCGGCATCCGGGCCATGGCCAAGGCCGGCATCCAGTGCCGTATGGCCATCATCGGGGCCAGCGCCGGGGTGCTGGGGGTCATGGTGTCTGGCATGGCGGACTTCCCTTGGAGCTACCCCCGGGTGATGCTGGTGTTCTGGTTCGTCTGCGCCCTGATCCTGGCAGCGGCCCGGCTGGCCCTCCGGGAGCAGGGGGCCCGGGGCGTGGAGGCGAGCCATGAGACTTGATACCCTGTGGAAAGAGGGGGGAGTTACCCTCTCCTTCGAGGTGTTCCCCCCGAAAAAGGACGGGGACTTTGGCTCGGTGGGCAGCGCGGTGGAACAGATCGCCCAGCTGAAGCCCGACTTCATGAGCGTTACCTACGGCGCAGGGGGCGGCACCTCCGACTACACCGCCCAGATTGCGGAGATCGTCCAGCGCCAGGGGGTCCCTGCCCTGGCGCACCTGACCTGCGTGTCCTCCGACCGGGCACGGATTCAACAGGAGCTGGAAAAGCTCCAAAGGGCGGGGATTGAAAATATCCTGGCCCTCCGGGGGGACTACCCAGAGGACTACGACCCCGCCGCCCCCCGGGACTACCGCTACGCCGCCTCCCTGGTGGAGGAAATTCGCGGGTTCGGGGGCTTCACCATCGGCGCGGCCTGCTATCCGGAGGGGCATGTGGAATGCCACAGCCAGGGGGAGGACCTGGTCCACCTGAAGGAAAAGGTGGACCGGGGGGTGGACTTTTTAACCACCCAGATGTTTTTTGACAACAGCGCCCTGTATAGCTTCCTCTACCGGGCCCGGGCCCTGGGGATTACGGTGCCGGTGCTGGCGGGGGTGATGCCCGTCACCAACGCCGCCCAAATCCAGCGCATCCTGCGCCTGTCCGGCACCACCCTGCCCTACCGCTTCCGGATGATCCTGGACAAGTTCCGGGAACGCCCCGACGCCATGAAGCAGGCGGGGGTGGTGTACGCCGCGGAGCAGATTGTGGACCTGGTGGCCAATGGGGTTCAGGGCGTCCACGTGTACGTAATGAATAAGCCCGACGTGGCCGGGGCCCTCAGCGAGAACCTGGCTAAGGTGCTGGGCCGGTGAGCCTTTCCCAGCGGGAGATTGCCCGCTACCTGGGTTATGGCGCCGCCCCCCTCCCGGCGGAGGTGGCGGCGTATGCCCGGCAATGTGAGGCGGAGTTGACGGCGGCAGCCACCCCCCGAAGCCTGGGGCGGCGGCTGTCCCGTTCTCTTTTTGCCGGGCAGAGCCGGGACCTGGACCATCACCTGCGCCACTGCCAGGAGGGCGTCCTCTACGCCGTGACCCTGGGGGCGGAGGCGGACCGCCTCCTGCGCCGCTGGGGGGCCCAGAACATGGCCAAGGCGGCGGTGGGACAGGCGGTGTGCGCCACTTGGCTGGATACGCTGTGTGAGGAGTACTGCGCCGCCCTGCTGCCGGAGCTGGGGCCGGGGGTATATTTGACCGCCCCCTTCAGCCCCGGCTATGGGGACTGGCCCCTGGCAGCCCAGGCCCAGGTGCTTGCCCTCCTGGACGCCCCCCGCCGCCTGGGGCTCACCCTCACCGCCGGGGGGATGCTGGCCCCGGAGAAATCCGTCACCGCCCTGGTGGGGCTCAGTGACCGGCCAGGGGAGCACTGCGGCCAGCGCTGTATGGGCTGCAACAAAACCGACTGCCCCTTCCGGGCGGGATAGATTCCGAGAGAAAGGGGGGCGCTTATGAAGCCCCTGTTAGAAGAACTGAAAACCCGCCGTCTCTACTTCGACGGCGGCATGGGGAGTATGCTCCAAGGGGCAGGGCTGCCAGAGGGCTTGCTGCCGGATGTGTGGAGTGTGGAGAACCCCACGGCGGTGCAGGGGGTCCACCGGGCTTACCTTCAGGCGGGGTGCCGCCTCATCACCACCAACACCTTCGGCGCCACCGCCCCCAAGCTGGCCCCCTACGGCCTCACCCCCGCCCAAGTGGTGACAGCGGCGGTGGAGAATGTCCGGGCCGCTATGGCGGCGGAGGGGGTCAGCGATGGCTATGTCTGCGCCGACATCGGCCCCACCGGGAAGCTGTTGAAGCCCTACGGGGACCTGGATTTTGAGGACGCCGTGGCCCTCTTGGCAGAGCCCATCCGGGCCGCCCAGGGGGCAGGGGCGGACTGCATCCTCATCGAGACCATCAGCGACCTCTACGAGATGAAAGCCGCCGTGGTGGCGGCCAAGGAGAACAGCAGCCTGCCCATCTTTGCCAGCCTGATTTTCGACGGCAGCGGCAAGCTCCTCACCGGGGGTTCCCCCCGGGGGGCGGTGGCCCTGTTGGAGGGCTTGGGGGTGGACGCCATCGGCCTGAACTGCGGCCTGGGGCCCAAAGAGCTCACTGACGTGGCGCAGGCCCTCTGGGCAGACAGCTCCACCCCCCTGTTCTTCCAGCCCAACGCGGGACTGCCCCGGAGCTTGGAGGGCAAGGCGGTGTATGACCTGGCCCCCTCAGACTTTGCGGCCCAGTTGGCGGCCTTGGCCCCAATGGCCACCCTCCTAGGGGGCTGCTGCGGCACCACCCCGGCGCATCTGTCCGCCCTCATCCAGGCCACCCAGGCCATCCCCCTGCCCAAGGTGGAGGAGAAGGACACCCTGTTCATCTCCTCTTACTGCCAGGCGGTGGCCCTGGACGGGAAGGACCCTGTGATCATCGGGGAGCGCATCAACCCCACCGGGAAGAAAAAGCTCCAAGCTGCCCTCCGGGAGGGGGACAGCGGCTATGTCCTCAATGAGGCCTTGAAGCAGGAGGAGGCGGGGGCGTACATCCTGGACGTAAACGTGGGGCTGCCGGGATTGGACGAGCCTGCGGTGCTCACCCAGACCATGGAGGCCATCCAGGCCGTCACCGGCCTGCCCTTGCAGCTGGACAGCTCCGACCCGGTGGCCATGGAACGGGCCCTGCGGCGGTACAACGGAAAGCCCCTTATCAACTCCGTCAACGGCAAGGAGGAGAGCTTATGCGCCATCCTCCCCCTGGTGAAGAAGTACGGCGGGGGCCTGGTGTGCCTGACCCTGGACGACACGGGCATCCCTCCCACGGCGGAGGGGCGGGTGGCCATTGCGGAAAAAATCGTCCAGCGGGCGCAGGCCCTGGGCATCCCCCGGCGGGAGCTGTTGGTGGACGGGCTGACCATGCCCGTCAGTGCCGGGGCGGACAACGCCCAGGTGACCCTGGAAACCCTCCGCCGGGCCAAGACGGCCCTGGGGGTCAAGACGGCCCTGGGGGTGTCCAACGTGTCCTTCGGCCTGCCCCGGCGGGAGCTGCTCAACCAGGCCTTCTTCACCATGGCCTTGGAGCAGGGGTTGGATGGCGCCATCATCAACCCCCTCAGCGAGCCGATGATGGGCGCGTTCTGCGCCTACCGGGCGTTGCAGGGCTTGGACGAGAACTGCCAAGCGTATATGGCCGCCTTCCAAGGGACGGTGGCCCCGACGACGGCTGCCCCCGCCGCCCCCGCCGCTTCCGCCGCCCCTAGGGAGGAACAGGACCTCAAGGCATCGGTGTGCAAGGGCCTGCAGGAGCAGGCGGCCGCCCAGGCCAAGGCCCTGGCAGAGAGCGGCCGGGAGATTTTGGACATCATCAACCATGAGCTGGTCCCCGCCCTGGACCAGGTAGGCCAGGGCTTTGAAAAGGGGACGCTGTTCCTGCCCCAACTGCTCATGAGCGCCGAGGCGGCCAAGGCGGCCTTCCAGCGGCTGAAGGAGTACCTCCCGGCGGGAGAGAGTACCGGGGCCCCCCAGATCCTGCTGGCCACGGTGAAGGGGGATATCCACGACATCGGGAAGAATATCGTCAAGGTGCTCCTGGAGAGCTACCGCTTCCGGGTCCTGGACCTGGGGAAGGACGTGGCCCCGGAGGCCATTGTAGCGGCGGTTCGGGAGCACGGCGTCCCCCTGGTGGGCCTCTCTGCCCTGATGACCACCACCGCGCCTTACATGGCGGAGACCATCCGCCAGCTCCGGGCGGCGGGATTGCCCTGCAAGGTGGTGGTAGGGGGCGCGGTGATCACCGGGGAGTATGCCCAGAGCATCCACGCCGACCGCTACGCCAGGGACGCCATGGAGACGGTACACTATGCCCAGGAAGTCCTGGGGGAGGGGTGAAAAAAGCAAGCCCCCCACGTTTTTTCCCTTGAAGTAGTTGACAGAGAAAATAAATGGTGTTAGTCTCTATAGTTGAAGAAAAGCCCGGTGGCCCGTGGCGTACCCCGCCGGAGGCCGTGGGTCAAAACGGAGGTTTTTCTTCCCGTTAGATTACTAAGAGAGGATCGTGTATCGCAATGAAATCCAACAAAAGCGTTGGGCTGCTCATTATCTTCCTCCTGATCACCGTCGCCTTGTCCATGGGCTTCTTCCCGTCCGTGAACGAGGGCGTGGAGACCGGGATGGCGGGGCTCGTCCCCATGGAGAATTTGGACGGCACCACCCAGACCATTTTTGACGCGGTGAACTATACCAGAAGCATCCACATCCTGGCCATGCTCCTGGTGGGCTTCGGCTTCCTGATGGTGTTCCTCCGGGGCCATGAGTTCTCCTCCCTGACGGCCACCTTCCTGGCGGTGAGCATCGCCATCCCCGTGTACATGGCGGCCAAGAGCTTCCTGCCAGGGGAGTACCAGGTGATGAACATCAGCGGCTTCCTCTTCGCGGAGTTCGCCGCGGCCAGCCTGCTGATCTGCATGGGGGCCGTGCTGGGGCGGCTGAAGATGGACCAGTATTTTATCCTGGCTATCCTGTTCACCGTGGGCTATATCTTCAATGAATGGCTGCTCTTGGAGAGCGGCGTGTTCCGGGGCTTTTTGGACACCGGCGGCTCTGTGGCCATCCATGCCTTTGGCGCTTACTTCGGCCTGGGGGTGGTGGCGACCACGGACCGGAAGTTCAAGAACAAGCCCGCCCCCAAGACCAACAAAGTCAGCAACGAGTTCTGCCTCTTGGGCAGCATGGTGCTGTGGCTGTTCTGGCCCTCCTTCACCAGCTCTGTGGCCTCCCCGGAGCGCACCTACCTGACGGCCCTGAATACCGTCCTGGCCCTGTGCGGCTCCACCCTGGCCACCTACATCTTCACCAAGCTCATCCGTGGGAAGATTGAGGTGGAGGACATTGCCAACGCGGCCCTGGCCGGCGGCGTGTGCATCGGCTCCGTGTGCTCCACCGCCAGCCCCGGGTTTGCCATGTTCATTGGCATCTGTGCCGGTACCCTGAGCACCCTGGGCTTCTCCCTCATCGCCCCCCGGATCAGCAAGCTCATCCGGGGCACGGACACCTGCGGTGTGCATAACCTCCACGGGATGCCCGGCCTGCTGGGCGGCCTGTTCGCCATCGGCATCAACCACAACGTAGGCGCCCAGGTGGGCGCGGTGGTGACCACCGTGGTGGTGGGCCTGATCCTGGGCCGCATCACCGGGGGTATCCTGGGTTTCTTTGGCACCAAGGAGGACACCTACAACGACGAGAGCGACTTCTTCGTGGAAGAGGAAGTGGAGGAAGTCGTGGAGCTGTAAGGCTTCTGGGAACGATAACAGAAACGCCGCCGGGGTTCCGGCGGCGTTTGCTCGTTGTACATGAAACAAGATAGGAGAGTTCGTCTGTGAAAGAAGAGTGTTTGACCTGCAAGGCCCCGCTGGAATATCTGGAAATAGACGTCCCCCTGTGGCTTGCCGCTATGCTGCACAGAACAATCAATGCATTGGAAAACGATGCCCCTTCTTCCCGGCAAAACAGCCGTCGATTTCCCCGTTGCAAAACCGCCACTAAATTGGTATAATAAACTGTAAAACACTAATTTGGGAGAGGAGGAGGGCCGTGCGCCTCAAGACGCTGGAATTGCAGGGATTCAAATCATTCCCGGATAAAACGGTCCTCTCCTTCGACCATCCCCTCACCGCCGTGGTGGGCCCCAACGGCAGCGGCAAGTCCAATATCTCCGATGCCATCCGCTGGGTGCTGGGGGAACAATCGGTGAAGCAGCTCCGGGGCGGGCGCATGGAGGACGTCATTTTTGGCGGCACCCGGCTGCGCAAGCGCCAGGGCTTTGCCCAGGTATCCCTGACCCTGGACCACTGCAGCGGGATGCTCCCCGATGGCGGCGACGAGGTCACCGTCACCCGGCGGTACTACCGCTCCGGGGAGAGCGAATACGCCCTCAACGGCCAGCAGGTGCGCCTGCGGGATGTCAACACCCTGTTCATGGACACCGGCCTGGGTCAGGAGGGCTACGCCCTCATCGGCCAGGGGAAGATCGACGAAATCCTCTCCGCCAAGAGCACCCAGCGCCGGGAAATCTTCGAGGAGGCCGCGGGCATCTCCCGCTGCCGCCACCAGAAGGAGGAGACAGAGCGTAAGCTAGAGCGCACCCAGGAAAACCTGCTGCGCATTGGCGACAAGCTGGAAGAGTTGGAGCTCCAACGGGCCCCTCTGAAGGAGCAGGCGGAAAAGGCCACCAAATACCTGGCCCTCCAAGAGGAGTTGAAGGTATTGGAAGTCTCCCTGTGGATGGACAAGCTGGACGGCCACCGCGCCGCCGCCGCCAAGGCCCGGGCCGATTTTGAGGCCGTCCGCCACCAGGCCCAGGAGAGCGCTGGGGCCACCGACCAGCTCTACGCCAAGGCCGAGGCCCTCTCCGCCCAACTGGCGGAGGTGGAGGCCAAGGGGGAGCGGCTCCGGGGCAGCCTGGCGCAACGGGAGGAGGCCTTGCGGACCGCCCGCCAGCGCAGCGTACTGTTGGAGGAGCGCATCCGCCAGAACAAGCAGTCTGCCGCCCGGCTCCAAGGGAGCCTGGAAGAGCAGCGCAGGGCCCTGGCCCAGCTGGACGCCCAACTGGAACAGCGCCGGGACCAGGCCCAAGGCCTGGAACAGCGGGAACAGGCAGGGCGGGAGGCCTTAGGCCAGGCCCAGGAGGCCATGCGCCGGGCCCAGCACAGCCGGGCCCAGCGCAGCCAAGAGCGGCAGCAGGCTCTGGGCCGTCAAAAGGAACGCCTGGACCAGTGCCGCCGCCTGGAAAAACAGGCCCAGGAGGCTTGGCTCTCCCGGCGCATGGAGGCCCAGGCCCTGGACGACCGCTTGTCCATGCTCTCAGAGCTGTCCCGGGTCTATGAGGGCTACACCAAGGGGGTCAAAACTGCCATGTCCCAGGCCCAGCGGGGTGGGCTCCATGGGGTCTTGGGCCCGGTGGGGGAGCTGTTCCACACCGACGCCCGCTACACCGTGGCCCTAGAGACCGCCTTGGGCGGGGCCTTGCAAAACCTGCTGGTGGAGCACGAGGCGGCCGGCAAGGCTGTTTTACAGTATTTGAAGAGACGAGACGGCGGACGGGTTACCTGTCTGCCCTTGACCGCCCTGCGCCCCGCAATTTTGCGGGAGGAGGGCATAGAGAGAGAACCGGGCTACCTGGCCATTGCCGCTGATTTGGTGGACTGCCCGGAAGCCTGTAGAAAAGCCGCCCAGTCCTTATTGGGCAGGACGGTGGTGGTGGAGGCCTTGGAGGACGGGGTGCGCCTGGCCAAGAAGCGGGGCTACCGCTTCCCGGTGGTCACCCTGGACGGGGAAATCCTCCGCCCCGGGGGCTCCATGACCGGCGGTTCCGTGAACCGGCGGGGGGGCGTCCTGTCCCGCAGTGCCCAGGAGGAGAGCCTCCGCCAGGAGCTGGCCCAGGCCCAGGGGGCCTTGCGCCAGAGCGAAGCCGCCTTAGCGGATGCCCGTGCCGCCACCCAGGCGGCAGCGACAGAGCTGGAAGCGTTGGAACAGGCCCCGGAGGCCCCAGAGCTTCAGGAGGGGGCGGAGGACAACGAGCGGTTCAGCGCCCTCCGGGCGGAGCTGGCCAGTGTCCAGGCAGAGCGGCGCAGCTTTGCCCTGCTGCTGGAACAGCTCAGCGCCCAGCGTTCCGCCGCCGCCAGCGCCCTGCACCGAGATGAGGGGGCCTTGGCAGTCTACGGCCAGGAGAACCAAGGGCACCAGGAGGAACTGGCCCAGCTGGAAGCCCAGGCAGAGGCCTTGGAGGCGGAACGGCAGGGGGTGGCCCAGGCCCTGGGCCGCCACGCCGCCGGGAAGCTGGAACTGGAACGCAGCCGCAGCCAGACGGAGCGGGAGGCCCGGGAGGCCAACGAGGCCCAACTGCGCCTCCAACGGGAGGCCGCGGCCCTGGAACAGAAAAAGCTACAGGCGGAGATGGAGGAAAAGCGCCTTCTGGACCGCCTGTGGGACGGCTACGGCCTCAGCCACCAAGCCGCCCAGGCCATCCGCGTCCCCCTGGAAGGGCGGGACGCCAACGCCCAGGTGGGCCGCCTAAAGGAGGCCATCCGGGCCCTGGGGCGGGTGAACCTGGGGGCGGTGGAGGAGTTCCAGCGGGTGGAGGAGCGCTATACCTACCTCTTTGGGCAAAAGACCGACGTGGAGACCGCCCGGCAGGAGCTGGAAGGGATCATCGCCGGGATCACCCAGGAGATGGAGGATATCTTCCGCCAGGAGTTTGCAAAAATCCAGACGGCCTTTTCCGCCAGCTTTGTCCGCCTCTTTGGCGGCGGCCAGGGGAGCTTGGCGTTGGAGGACCCGGAGGATGTACTCAACTGCGGCATTGACATCCAGGTCCAGCCCCCGGGGAAGAGCCTGCGGACCATTAGCCTGCTCTCCGGCGGGGAACGGGCCCTGGTGGCCATCGCCTTGTATTTTGCCATTTTGGAGGTCCACCCCACCCCCTTCTGCGTGGTGGACGAGGTGGAAGCCGCCCTGGACGAGGCCAACGGCCAGCGCTTCATCCACTGCCTGCGCTCCATGGCCGGGGCGACCCAGTTCATCCTGATCACCCACCGCCGCTCCACCATGGAGGGGGCGGATGTGCTCTACGGGGTGACCATGGAGCACCAGGGGGTGAGCCAGGTGCTGATGCTGGACCTGGCCCAGGCGGAAGCCCTGCTGGGGAAGAAGCAAGACTAGAAGGGAGACCCTATATGGGATTTTTCGATAAGATCAAGAAGCTGAACGTATTTTCTGCCTTTTCCGCCATCGACGAGGACTTCTATGAGGAGCTGGAGGAGGGCTTGATCCTCTCCGACATGGGCATGGACGCCGCCTTGGAGGCGGTGGAACAGCTTCGCAAGCGGGTGAAGGAGGAGAAGCTCCGAGAGCCCGAGGCGGTGAAAGACTGCCTCCGGGGCCTGCTGGCGGAGATGCTCAACGTGGGGGAGACGGAGCTAGACCTCTCCGGGACCCCGGCGGTGGTGCTGATGATCGGCGTCAACGGCGCGGGGAAAACCACCACCATTGGCAAGCTGTCCCAGCGGCTGAAAGGGGAGGGCAAGCGGGTCCTCCTGGCCGCGGCGGATACCTTCCGGGCCGCCGCCGCCGACCAGCTGTCCGTCTGGGCCGACCGGGTCCAGGTGGATGTGATCCGCCATGAGCAGGGCTCTGACCCCGCCGCGGTGGTCTTTGACGCCATGAACGCCGCCCGGGCGAGACGGGCGGACGTGGTGCTGGTGGACACCGCCGGACGGCTCCACAACAAGCAGAACCTGATGA
>CAJUCB010000058.1 GCA_910584805.1 uncultured Oscillospiraceae bacterium | reverse complement strand
CAGCTCGTCGTAGACATTGAGGATGGTGCCGCCGGGGTAGCCGAACACCAGGTCGACCCCCTGCTCTAGCAGGCACTCCATCAGGATCTTTGCGCCGGTCATTTCCATTCTGTTTCCTCCTCTTCTTTCTGGAAAAGCTCTGTGGCTCTCTGCACGGATGGTGGGAACTGTTGGAAGCAACAAAAAAGCCCTGTGGTTTTCACGCGCCAAACGTCAAACCACAAGAGCTTTTGTCCTTGTTCCGTTCCGTTTCCGCCCCCTAAGATTTTAGGGGGTGGCTACATGGAATGCGGCCTCTTCGCTTTTGGACACGACGTTTGGCATGATCTCAGGTACTACAACGCCCAGTACGGGCAGACCCAGGATCATGCTGGTAATGACGATGCTGTTGTGTCCTGCGAAGAAGCGTTTCATAAACCTAGCCTCACTTCGCCCCCAAAGGGGGGCGGCTTTCCTTCTTTTCCAACAAGATAGCACGTTCTCCCCGCCGTGTCAATCGTTTTTTTCGCTTTTTTTGATTTTGTTGCCTTGACAGTTTTTTCACCCTATTTTTTTGTCAAATGCTGGCCTGGTTCTTAGCAATTTGTTTCCATTTCCCGGATGATATCATAAAGTTTCTGGTTCACCGGGGCCCGCATCCCAAAGCGCTTGGCCAGGGCCAACACCGTACCGGCGAAGAGCTCCACCTCGCTTTTGCGCTTTGCCAGGCCGTCCTGGCGCATGGAGGGCATCCCCTGGGGGTTCAGGGCGTCCAGCACGGCCACATACTCCTCCATATCCTTCTGGGTCACCAATACCCCCATGCAGGCCCCCACCTTCCGGGCCTCCTGCATGGCGGCCAGCATGGTGTCCCGGACCTCCCCTGGCACCTGGGCCGCGCCGTAGTTGCACTGGTAGGCCATGCAGGCCTGGTTGACGCCCACGTTGAGCATAAACTTGCACCACATCCGGTGCTCCACGTCCGCCTCCTTTTCCACCGCCAGCCCGGCCCGTTGGAAGAGGGCCACCACCTGGTCCACCTTTTCCTCCCGGTCAAAATAGTCCTCCGCCGGACGGCCGATGTAGGTGATGCCCCGGCTTTGGCAGCGCAGACGGTTCCCCTCCCGGACGGCGTCCATCCCCTGGGTGACAGTATACAGGACCTTTGCCGGGCCAAAGGCGGCGCTGAGGGTCTCCTCGCTGGACACACCGTTGAGCAGGGAGAGGATGACCGTGTCCTCCCCCACCACCGGCTCCGCCAGGGCAATGGCGTCCTCCAAGTCCGGGGATTTTACGGCAAAGATCAAAAGCTGGGCAGGGCCGTCGCTGCCGTCGGAGAAGCGGAAGTCGCAGGGCTCCCCATTGTAAAAAGCCCCCTCCCGGCGGTAGCGCTCCAAGCGTTCCCCGTCGGCCAAAAAGCGCACCTGCTCCGGTCCCAGGCACTTCACAAAGGCGTCCCCAAAGAGGATGCCCAGGGCACCCATCCCCACAAAGGTCACGTGTTCCATCATCGTCTCGTCCTCCTGCTGTCGTTTCTTTTTTCCCATTGTAGCAAGGTTCCCCCACTTGCGCAAGGGGGCTTCCCCCCTTCCCCCCGCTCCCCAGGGAATTTTCCCATCCCTCAACTGCAAAATCGTATGGTTCACACAGCCCCCGGAGAGGCAGCGGCTCTCCGGGGGCTGTGCTATACTATTCTTGTCCCTTCCTATTCCGGATAAAAATGTCCCCAGCCCCAATGCTCCGCCCCTTTTCAAACCCTCCCCGCCGTGCTATACTGAAACAAAGGGAACAACATTCCCCTTTCTTCCCCTTTTCTTTATGATTTTTTAAGGGAAACTTTAAGGAAATAACACGAAAGATATTGTATACTTATCCTATCCCCCCTGCCGGGGCAAGGGATACAGAAAAGGAGTCCTCCCCATGCGCAAGCAACTCCAAGCCCTCCGGGCCCGGATGGCCGAACACAAACTACAAGCCTACCTCATCCCCACCGCCGACCCCCACGGCAGCGAATACGCCGGGGCTCATTTTGCCTGCCGGGAATATGTCTCCGGCTTCACCGGTTCCGCCGGGACCCTCCTGGTGTTCCCCAACTGGGCGGGGCTGTGGACCGACGGGCGTTACTTCCTCCAAGCAGAGGAACAGCTCCGGGACAGCGGCATCCGCCTGATGAAGTCCGGGGAGCCAGGGGTGCCCACGTTGGAGGCATTTTTGAAAAAAAGCCTCCAGCCGGAACAAACCCTGGGCTTTGACAGCCGCTGTGTGGACGCCCGCACCGGCCGCCGCTACCACAAGCTGGTGAAAGGCCTGGGCGCCCGCCTGAATGGCCAGTTGGACCTGGTGGGGGAAATCTGGCCGGACCGTCCCCCCCGCTCTGCCCAAGCAGTCTGGGCCCTAGAGGAGGCGTATGCCGGGATGTGCCGCCGGGACAAGCTTCAGCAAATCCGAGAGGACATGCGGGAGCAAACGACAGACATTTTCCTCTTGACCGCTTTAGAGGACATCGCCTGGCTGCTGAACCTCCGGGGCGGGGACATCCCCTCCACCCCGGTATTCCTGGCCTACCTGGCCCTGGGGCAGGAGCATTGCACCCTATTTGCCCAGACGGCGTGCTTCTCCCTGGACCTGCTGGACCAGTTGGAGGCGGATGGGGTCTACCTGCGGCCCTATGAGGAATTTTACGCCTATGCCAACCGCATCCCCGCGGAGCAGCGGGTGCTGCTGGACAGCCGCCGGGTAAACACCAAGCTCCTCACCAGCATTCCCAGCGCCGTCCAGGTGGTCGACCGGCCCAACCCCACCCTGGCCAGAAAAGCGGCCAAAAACCCCACGGAGCAGGAGAACGCCAGAAAGGCCCATCTGTCCGACGGCATCGCCCTCACCCGCTTTATGTACTGGCTCAAAACCCAGGCGGGCTCCGCCGCCCTCACCGAATGCTCCGCCGCCGCCCACTTAGAAGAACTGCGCAAGGCCGATCCCCTGTATTTACAGCCCTCCTTCGCCCCCATCCTGGCCTACGGCCCCCACGGGGCCATTGTCCACTATGAGGCCACCCAGGAGAGTGACGCGGCCATCACCAACGCAGGCTTCCTCTTGGCGGACACCGGGGGCCACTACCTCAGCGGCACCACCGACTGTACCCGCACCTATGCCTTGGGCCCCCTGACGGCAGAACAGAAAGCCCACTACACCGCCGTCCTCCGGGGGAACCTGAACCTGGCCGCCGCCCGCTTCAAGGCCGGCTGCACCGGGCGGAACCTGGACTACCTAGCCCGTGCCCCCCTGTGGGCCATGGGCCTGGACTACAACCACGGCACCGGCCACGGTGTGGGCCACCTGCTCAGCGTCCACGAGGGCCCGCAAAGCATCCGCAGCCGCCCTTTGGAAGCCAAAGAGGCCCCTCTGGTCCCCGGCATGATTACCTCTGACGAGCCGGGGCTGTATCTGGACGGCCAATACGGCATCCGCCTGGAAAACCTGCTCCTATGTGTGGAGGCAGAAACCACAGACTTTGGCCGTTTCCTGGCCTTTGAGACCCTCACCCTCACCCCCTTTGACCTGGACGCCATTGACCCCGCCCTGCTCACCCAGGAGGAGAAGGAGCGGCTCAACACCTATCACGCCAGGGTCTATGCCGCCATCGCCCCCCACCTGCCCCCAGAGGAGGCCCAATGGCTCCAAGGCGCCACCGCGCCCCTGTAACCCCCACACCGTTTCATCCCACAAAAAATCGGGCCACCCACTCCGGCGGCCCGTCTGTATGAAGGAGGTCCACCATGCCCACTGTCACCACCAGGCCACCTCGCCGCCCTGTCTCCAAGCGCTCCGGCGGCAAGCGGGTCCAGCCCCGGACCATCCGTCCCCTGCCCATTGTCCTCATCGCCTTAATCCTGCTGGCCCTGGTGGTCTTTGCCCTGCGCCTCAACCGGGAAGTCCCCTCCTGGGTGGACGTCCAGCTGGTCCGAGTCAACGGCAGCGGCCGCCGGGGAGAGGCCATTGGCAAGGTCCACGACATCGCCATCCACTATGTCGGCAACCCCGGCACCACCGCCCAGCAGAACCGGGACTTTTACAACAACCCAGACACCCAGGTCAGCTCCCACTTCCTCATTGGCTTGGAGGGGGAAATCATCCAATGTGTCCCCCTGGACGAGAAGTCCTCCGCCACCAACGAGCGCAACCGGGACACCATCTCCATTGAGGTCTGCCACCCCGACGCCGGGGGGGTGTTCACCGACGCCAGTTACCAGTCCCTGGTAAAGCTCACCGCCTGGCTGTGCGACAACTTCCACCTCAGCCGGGACCGGGTCATCCGGCATTATGACGTCACCGGCAAGCTCTGCCCCCTGCATTTTGTGGAGGACGAGGAGGCTTGGGAACAGTTTTTGGCAGATGTAAAAGCCTACTAAACAGGAAGCCGCTGGTTGGGCTTCTCTCCCGACCTGCCCAGAACACCGGACTTAGCCATCTGATCAAGCTGGCTAAGTCCTTTTCCTTGCCCTTTCCCCTCCTGCGCCGGATGCTTCCAGCCGCCCCAGCCATTCCCATTGACTTATTCTGTCTCCTTTTTTACAATTAAGTTACATTTTTGGCCAAGAAATGATACCATAGCAAAAGGAGACTATCCATGAAGAAATTACTGTCCCTTGGGCTGGCTCTGGCCCTCTCCCTGGCCCTGGCGGCCCCTGCCGGAGCAGCCAACTGTGCCCCCCGGCCCAGTTCCAGCGCCCTGCTGGGGTCCACCGCCGCCACCCTCACCGACATTCTCAGCCGCGCCTGCGGCTCTTCCGATTACAAGGACCTGAACCAGCTGCTGGGCAACGGTGCCTGCAACACCCAGCTCAAAGTGCTGCTGCAGCTTCTCTGCAACGGCAACAAGCCCAAGCCCCCGGTCCAGCCCCCGGAGGAGCCGAAGCCGGAACCCCCCAAGCCAGAGGAACCCAAGCCGCCCCAGCCGGACACCCCGGAACCCCCTGTGGTCCCCCCGGAGCAGCCCCCCGCCAACCCGGAGCCTGACCCACCCCAGGAGCCGGATGTCCCGGTGACACCGCCCTCCTCTCAGTACACCCTGGCCAACGGCAAGCCCATCACCACAGAGAATATCCAGGCCATCCTCTACGGCTTGAAGAGCAGCTATCCCGAGGGGATGCGCTGGACCAACGCCAACGCCTATTATAGTGCCCCCCTGAACACCATGGGCTATGGCTGCGCCGCCTTTGCCTTCCGTTGCAGTGACGCGGTGTTCGGCACCCTCCCCGTCACCGGCAAGCACTCCGACTTTAGCCGGGTCCGGGTGGGGGATATCCTGCGCATCAACAACGACAGCCATTCCGTGGTGGTCTTGGAGGTGAAGGGGGACAGCGTAGTGGTCACAGAGGGCAACTTTAACAGCTCCATCCACTGGGGCCGGACCCTCACCCGCCAAAGCCTCGTCAACGGCAGCTTTGTAGCCACCACCCGCTATCCCGCTTGAGTTGCCCCACATTCCATACCGGCACAAAAAACGAGCGTGTCTCCCCAAAAGGGAGGGCACGCTCGTTTGGTGTTTCTCTTATTTCAGGTTGTTCAAGCTGCGCACAGAGGTAAGCAGGGCCTGCTCTCTCGTGGCGTTGGCATAGAATGCCGCCGCCTGGGCGCTGGTGGTGTTCTTGGGGGCGAAGAGGTTGTTGCCCATGCCGTTGATGATGCCGTTCTTTGCCATGAAATACACAGCAGCGTACGCATAGTCGGAGATATCCCCGTCATCCGCGAAGCGGTTCACGCCGCTGGTATCCAGGGGGTAGTTGGCGTCTGTCTCAATGGTGTAGTTGGGATGGGCCACCTTTTTCACCACCCGGGTGAGCATGGTCGCCATCTGCTCCCGGCTGATCAGGTCGTTGGGGCCGTAGGTATCAAAGCCGGTGCCGTTGACGATGGCGAAATTGTAAGCCTTCAGGATGTAAAGCCGCTCTGCGCAGTCGATGTCCCGGAAGGGGTTGTCCATGGCAATGATGGTGCGGTTGCCGCTCATGGCCTCATAGAGCTTCACCGCCACCGCGGCGAACTCGCCCCGGGTGATCTGGCCCTTCAGGTCCTTGCCGATGAGCACATCCGGGATCAGGTCATTTTCCAAGGCCTCCTTCAGCTCCGGGGTAGCCCAGTCAGAGGAGCCGCTCCACGCGTCATACTCCACCACGAAGCCCACATGGGACAGGGAGAAAAAGTCCTCCTCCCCCTTGATGCTGTTGTCGTTGGGGGCGTCGTTCCACTTCATGGCCTGGCTGCCGGGGAGGGCGGGGTTGGGCAGGCGGAGGATTTGCAGGCAGTCCTCCACGCCCCTGTGGTTGTCGGGCTCATCGGTATCCCAGTTGGTGTAACCAAAGCCCTCGCCGTTGACCCAGGTGAAGTTCCCCTGGTCCCGGTGACCCCCCAGCCAATACTGGTTCTTGCTGCCCTTGGCAATGAGCTTTTCCACAAAGACCTGTTCCCCAGGGGAGGTAATCACCGCCAGGTAGCCGCCATGGGTCACGGCGTACTCCTGTGCCTGGGACCAGGTCATACCCTGGTCCACCCGCTCATAGCGGTGGTCCCCATAGATGCTATCCTGAACCTCCTCATAGGCGTCGTTGGGCTTCTCCGCGTAGAAGCTATAGGTGCCTGTGTGGGCGTACACCTTCCCGGAGAGGATATAGTCATGGAGGGTAAGCTGTAGGTCCACGGTGTTATAGCCGCTGGGCCGCTCGATCCACTCTGTGGCGTCAAAGAAATACTCCCCGTTTTCGTAGCGCACGTCCATATAGAACTTGCCTTCCTTGGCGTTAGTGCGGTCGGGGAGGTTGTAGAAGTCAAAGAGGGCTTTTACCTGGCCGTTCTCCTGGTACACGCTCAGGGTCACGCCGGTCTGCCCCTGGGCGGCATAGTAATAGCCCTCATAAACCCCCAAAATTTCCTCCATGGGCGGTGCGGCCTGGGCAGGCACCACCAGGAGCGCCCCCAGCAGCGCCAGGCTCAGCAGCAGGGAAACCCCTCGTCTCATCATTTTCATCTCTCATTTCCTCCTGTCCGCCGCCGGCCTCTCTCCTGGCCCGGCGGCTGTTTCTTAGTCCTCGTATATAAACACAGGCCCCCATGATAGGGGGCCCTGTGATTCATACTGTTTGCCTTTACTTGATGTAGTAGTCGAAGCCATAGCAGCTCTTCTCAAAGCCATAGATCTCATAAAAGCGGTGGGCCTGGGTCCGGGGCATTCCGGAGTCCAGCACGATAGCCTTGCAGCCCCGTGCCTTGGCCAGCTCCTTGGCGTGGTCCATAAGCTTTACGCCGTTGCCCTTGCCCCGCTCGTCCTCGTTGGAGATGATGCTTGAAACATAGCAGGTGGGGCCGCACATCCAGAAGGTGTTGAAATACGCCCCGTGGCAGAAGCCGTGGTACTCGTCCCCGTCCATGAGGAAAAAGGCAAAGCTGTCCTCATCGGCCAGGACTTTTTCATAGACCTTGCGGGTCTCCTCTTTGTCGTAGGTGTTGTAGGTCCAGAGCTTGACGATGTAGTCAAAGGCTGCGTCAAAGTCCTCCATGGTTGCTGTCTTAAATTCCATAAAATCTACCCCCTCAGTTAGAGTCTGTATCTGTAGATACTATATATCTTTTCCGCCCTTCTGTCAATCTTTTTGGGCATTTTTATCCAGAATCTCCAGGACCAGGCCCGGGTTTTCCTGGGCGGCATCCGTCAGAACCCGCAGCAAGCGCCGGCCAAAGGGGCTTTCCTCCAATGCAGCGGTATTTTCCAGGGTCAGGTGGAAGTCTCCCGCCGTTAAGCAGTCGTGGAGGGCATCCAGGTTTCGCCCCCACCAGTCCGGCAGCTCCAAGGCTGCCCCCAAAAGGGCCAGGGCTTGGGTACGCTCCGTCAGCAGCCCGCCGTCCAAACGCACAACTTCCATGGTCAGGGCTCCCCATAGAGCAGGTCAAAGCTCTCGTAATGATCCTCGGTATAATAAATGAGGCCGTCGTTGGAGTACACCAGGCGCTTGGCCCCACGGGAGTCCTCCCCCACGGTGTCGATGTCGCACTCGTGGTAACTGCGCCCTTTGGCCTCGGGCAAGCGCTCCTCATAGTTGCCAAAGCTGCTGCCGCCTATGGCCGTGCCCTCCCCCGCGTAGGGCTCCACACTGCCGCCGCTCCACCCCAGCTGTTGGGCCTCCTGCTTGCTGACGTAGTTGCCGGGAAGATGGCCATAAAGATGGAGATATTGGGCCACTTCCTCCTTGCTGTTGTAGCTGCCATCCTCCGTGACGCTTTGGCCGGAGGCCTGCCCCGTGACAAAGCCTACAGCGCCCATCGCCTGCTTCCCGCAGGCCGCCAGGGAAAGCAGCATCGCCAGGGCCAGGAACAGGGCCGATAGCCGTTTGATCATCGCATTCACACCATTTCTATCTATAAAATCCAGTGCAGCCAAACGCTGCACTGTCTGTATGATACCTGCTTTGGAGGGGCCTGTCAACCCACAGCAAATTCCATCTTTTCCCCCACAAATCATTGACCTTTATCGGAAATCGCAGTAGGATATAAAAACCAAACCCTACAAAACCATTGAAAGGCTGGCAGACCAACACCATGAAAACTAGGATCACAGAACTCTTTGGCATTGAATACCCCATCATCCAAGGGGCCATGCAGTGGCTCTCCAAGCCCAAGCTGGCTGCCGCAGTCTCCAACGCCGGGGGGCTGGGTACCATCAATATGACCACTTATGAAAATCCCGACGACTTCCAGGCGGACATCCAACGCTTAAAGTCCCTCACCGATAAGCCCTTCTGCGTCAACCTATCCCTGCTCCCGGACACCAAGCCCGACGGCCCCATCAAGGGCTTCCTCCAAGCCATCGTGGAGGAAAAGGTCCATATCATTGAGACCGCCGGCAGCAGCCCCAAGCCCTTTATGGACACCCTAAAAGGGGCAGGCTGCGTGGTTATGCACAAGATCCCCGACTCCCGCTTTGCCCACACCGCCCAGGAAGTGGGCTGCGACGCGGTGTGCATCGTGGGCTATGAGGGAGGCGGACATCCCGGCATGGCCGGGGTGGGCTCCATCGTCCAGTGGCCTCTGACCACCGAGCGCTGCACCATCCCCGTGGTGGGGGCCGGGGGGATATGCGACGGGCGGAGCATGTACGCCGCCCTGGCCATCGGCCTGGATGGGGTCATGGTGGGCACCCGCTTCCTCATGGCCCAGGAGACGGAGATCGGCCCCCATCTGCGCCAGCTGGTGCTGGACTCCAAGGAAACGGACACCGTCCTCACCCAACAGAGCATCCGCAACGCCCTGCGCTCCCTGCGCACCCAGGGGGCTCTGGACATCATCGAGTTTGAAAAGAGCGGCCCCAGCTTCGACCAGCTCTACCCTATGATCCGGGGTACCGTCACCCGGGCCGCCTTTGAACAGGACAACCCCCAGGCTGCCCAGATCGCCATGGGCCAGGTCCTGGGCCGCATCCACGACGTGAAGCCCGCCGCGGAAATCATCCAGGAGATGATGTCGGAGTTCCAGCAAATGCACCAGCGGGTCAATGCCATGCTGTGAGCACAAAAGGGCCGCCACGACGGCAAGGCTCAGTGAAGTACGCCCCAGGCAAAAAGAGCCCCCCGGAGAGGACCCAACTCTCCGGGGGGTTCTTTGGGCTCTGAATCTATGGATAGTACTCACATTCCTTACATTCCGAGGGTATTATGGCACACTCCCCCGGCAAATGCAAGAGGGTAGGTAAATTTTATTTCCGTCTCCCGCCCCGCCCGGTTTTCCTGGGCAGTTTTTTGTCCTGGGCGGCTGTACGCCGGGGCTCCTTGGGTTTTCCCTTGGGGGTATCCTGCCCCTTAGCCACACGCACCGGCCGCAGGAGACAGTCGGGGCCGTAGCCCACCAAATCCCCCCGTCCTGCCTTGTGGAGGGCCTCCATCACCAGCCGCCGCTTTTCCGGCCGCTTCCACTGGAGCAGAGCCCGCTGCAATTCCTTCTCGTGGGGGCTGCGGGGCACATACACCGGCTCCATGGTCCGGGGGTCCAGGCCGGTATAGTACATGCAGGTGGAGAGGGTGCCTGGGGTGGGGTAAAAATCCTGGACTTGCTCTGGCTGGCGGCCGGTTTTGTTCAGCCACTGGGCCAGGGCAATGGCATCCGCCAGGGTACTCCCTGGATGGGAGGACATCAAATAGGGCACCAAAAATTGGTTTTTCCCGTACTTCTGATTCAGCCTCCTATACTTCTCTTGGAAGCGCTCATAGGCCCCGATGTGGGGCTTGCCCATGGCGTCCAGCACGTGGCCCACGCAATGTTCCGGGGCCACCTTCAGCTGGCCGCTGATGTGGTGTTTCACCAGGTCCGCGAAAAACTCCCCATTGGGGTCCTTGAGCAGGTAGTCAAAGCGGATGCCGGAGCGGATGAAAATCTTTTTCACCCCAGGGATGGCCCGGAGCTTGCGCAAAAGCTGTAGATAATCCCGGTGGTCGGCATCCAAGTTTGGGCAAGGGCTTGGGGCCAAGCAGTCCCGCTTTTTACACAGGCCGTGGGTGCGCTGTTGCTTGCAGGAGGGACGGCGGAAGTTGGCCGTAGGCCCGCCCACGTCGTGGATATATCCCTTAAAATCTGGCTCCTGGGTCAGGGCTGTCACCTCTCGAATAACGCTCTCATGGCTGCGGGAGGTCACCATCCGCCCCTGGTGGAAGGCCAGGGAACAGAACTTGCAGGCCCCAAAGCAGCCCCGGTTGTGGATGACGGAAAAGCGCACTTCCTCGATGGCGGGCACGCCCCCCTGGCTGTCGTACACCGGATGGGGCCGCCGCTGGTAGGGCAGCTCCGCCACGGCGTCCAGCTCTTGGGTGTTCAGGGGCATGGCCGGGGGATTGACAATGAGATATTGTTCCCCGTGGGGCTGGATCACCGCCCGGCCCCGGACGGGATCGTGCTCGTCGTACTCCACCAGGTTGGCCTGGGCGTAGGCCTTTTTGTTGGAAGCCACCACCTCATAAGGGGCCACCTGAACCGCAGGGAAGCCACAAGCATCGGGGCTCTGGGCGGCGAAGCAGGTTCCACGGACGCCAGTGATCTCCCCCACCGGGGTCCCCTTGGCCAGGAGGGACGCAATCTCCCTGGTGGCCCGCTCCCCCATGCCGTAGGTGAGCAGGTCCGCCTGGGCGTCAAAGAGGATGGCGCGGCGGACCTTGTCCTCCCAGTAATCATAGTGGGCAAAGCGGCGCAGGGAGGCCTCCAAGCCACCGATAATAATAGGGATATCCCCGTACACCTCCCGCACCCGATTGGCGTAGACAATGGTAGCACGGTCTGGCCGGAGGCCCGCCCGGTTGCCAGGGGAGTAGGCGTCGTCATGGCGGCGCTTTTTGGCGGCGGTGTAATGGGCCACCATGGAGTCGATATTCCCCCCGTTGAGGAACACCCCATAGCGGGGCCGGCCTAGGGCAGTAAACGCCTTCGGGTCCTTCCAGTTGGGCTGAGCCAGGATGGCCACCCGGTAGCCCTCCGCCTCCAACAGGCGGCTGATGATGGCGGTGCCAAAGGAGGGGTGGTCCACATAGGCGTCCCCGGTGATGAGGAGGAAGTCGTAATAATACCAGCCCCGCTGGTGCATCTCCTCTCGGGAGATGGGCAGAAATTCCCCCTTCACGACGCGTCCCCCGGCTGGCGGTAGCCAATGTATTTTTCCATGGTATACAGGGTCCCATAGGCCCCTGGGGTGCTGCCGGTGCGGTGGAAGCCGTATTTTTCATAAAAGGCCAGGGCGGGGCCGTTGGCCTGGGAACAGACCAGTTCCAGGGACTCCCGGCCTAGGGGACGGTAGATACTCACCGCCTTACCGATGAGCTGCACCCCGCAGTGCTTCCGACGCAGGGCAGGAATCAGGTACAGGAACGATATGTAGCCCTTTTTCTCCCCACTGGCGCGCTCCGGGTCCAGTTGCAGCAAGCCCACCGGTTCCTTCCGGTCCATGGCAATGGCCAGGCTCTTGGGATGCTTCTTCGCCACCCTCTGTGCCTCCTCTAGGAAGCCCTTGCCGTCGTAACGGTCCAGTTGACCGTAGAGGTTCCGCCAGGCCTCCTCCCGGCAGCTTTGGTAAAAGGCCCAGTCCTGCCTGCTCTCTGGCTGGGTGAACCAGAGGTTTACATCTCTCTCCTTGGGCTCCTTCTTCCACCAGTGCTGAAGGGCCAGGGTGGAGAGCTCTGGCGGCAGGTGGGAGTTGTCGTTCATATACACGATATGTGCCTGGCCGTCCTCCACCTCTAGGCAGGCCACAGCGGTGTTGTCGCTGTGGCCCATTTTCCCAACGTCCTCCGGAGGGACTCCTGTGAGCTCCGCCAGGGTGTTGCGGATGAAGGTCCCGTGGGCAAAGACCGCCACGGTCTGGTCCGGGTGATGGGCCGCAATATCCAGGATGGCCCTGGCTCCCCGGGCCCGGACTTCCAGAAGGGTCTCCCCGCCCGGGGCGCAAAACGCCGGGGAGCTGGCTAGGAAGAGGCGCATCCGCTCCCGGTCACTGCGGTCCACCCCGGCAAAGCTCCGGTCCTCCCACTCCCCCATGCTCAGCTCCCGAAGATCAGACCGGGTGTGGAGGGGCAAGCCCTTGGGCACAGTGATGGACCGGGCTGTGGTCATGGTGCGGAAGAGGTCGCTGGAATACACCACGTCAATGGGGACATCGGCAAAGCGCTTCTCCAAGGCCGCGATCTGCCGGTAGCCATTGTCGGTGATGAGGCTGTCGTATTGGCCGTGGATGCGGCGGTAAAGGTTCCCCTCCGCTTCCGCGTGACGGATCAAATAAAGTGTGGTCATGCTCTCTCCTCCGATTGATATGTCATGTTCAGTAACATTATTATATATGTTCCCGCAAATTTTAGCAACGAATTTTCCGTCAAAGAGGGACACACTAAGCCTGTCTCAATGAGACAAATTCACGGAAAGGAGGCTGCTTCTATGTGCTGTGACAGATTTTGCGCTGGGCTCTTCGTGGGCATGGCCGCCGGCACGGTGGTGGGAATCCGCATGAAGGCCAACGAGCGCAAGCTCCGCCGGACCATCAACCGCACCGCCCGGAACGTGGAAAATATCTTCGATAGTATGGGCCGGTAAGGGTTTCGATATTTTCTGAAAAAATTTTGGATTTTCCCTTGACAAACGCGCTCCCATCTGATAATATATGTCTTGCCTCAAGGGTGAGGCACAACAGCGATGGGGGTATAGCTCAGCTGGGAGAGCGCTTGA
>CAJUCB010000057.1:9562-13241 GCA_910584805.1 uncultured Oscillospiraceae bacterium | reverse complement strand
GGTGGAGTACACCAACATGGACGCCGGCACCACCAAGCTGAAAAACAACCTGGCCTTGTTGGAAGATAACTTCTACAACCTCCAGGAGCAGTATGCCGCCTTAGAGGACGTAGACATGGCCGATGCCATCACCTCCTTTGTCTGGGCCCAATATTGCTACAACGCAGCCCTGAAAGCGGGCAACAGTGTCTTGTCTGAAAGCCTGATGGATTATTTGAATTGATGTTCCCATTGCCTCTGGCCTGGGTCGGTACGCCGCCCCAGGTCAGGGCACGTTGTCCCCGCACGCCGTTATCTCTCATTGTTGTACGTTAAGCCCTTGGAGAGGGGCTATAATAACTACTACTTCTTTAACTGAGGGGGAGAAGGAGAATGTATCCCTTAATAGAAATCAAGACAGTCCCCATTGAAATCGAGATGAAGGTAACGCCAGCCAAGGTGGAATACACCCGCGGAACGGCGGATTTGGAGATCTCCAGGGGCGAAGGCAGTGGGCTCAACATCAAGAGCCGGCCCATCAAACTGAACATTGACACCTTTGAGGCCCGCAACTCCGTCGTCCCTACGGCCATGCGCTCTGTGCAGCAGTATGCTCAGCAGGGCCAGCAGGCCTCTTACACCGCCACCGCTACCTACGCCCAGCAGGGGCAGATGCTGCTGGATGCCAAAATCGGGCAAGACATGATCACGCAGTTTGCAGCCGACGCCCAGATGAAGAACTACAAGGAGAACGTGGGCCTG
Organism: uncultured Oscillospiraceae bacterium; assembly: GCA_910584805.1. Classification (GTDB taxonomy): domain Bacteria; phylum Bacillota; class Clostridia; order Oscillospirales; family Oscillospiraceae; genus Evtepia. The sequence goes on along the minus strand of CAJUCB010000057.1, from coordinate 12,500 downwards.
AAATTCCTGCCCACCACCGGCCCGGAGCTCACCTGGGACCCCGGGGACATGCAAATCCGCTATGAAATGGATAAGCTGAACTTCGACTGGCGGGTAAACCAGCCTAGCTTTGAGTTCACCCCCGGTGATATTGAGCTCTCCGTGACCCAGCAGCCCGACGTAATCATCAAATATGTGGGAGGCCCCATTTACGTGCCCCCCTCCTCTGACCCCGAGTATCAGCCGGTGGATGTGGAGGCCTGACAGGAGGATTTTTTGTGAAGGTCCAAAGCAAGTATTTTGGCGAAATTGACTGCGAGAAGGAGGATATCCTCACCTTCCCTGCTGGTCTGTTCGGTTTTGAAGAAGAGCGGGAGTTTTTGCTTTTGCCCTTTGAGGGCAGCGCTGCTACCCTGCTCTGCTTCCAGAGCCTGCAAACCCCCGCCCTGGCCTTCGTAGCCATGGACCCCTTCGCCCTGAACCCTGACTATGCCCCCGTGCTCCAAGCTCAGGAGCTGAAAGCCCTGGGGGTAACAGAGAGCCAGGCGTTGGGCTATTATGTCCTCTGCGTGGTGAAAAACCCCGTTTCTGACAGTACGGTGAATCTGAAATGTCCCGTGGCCATCAACCCGGAAACCCGAGTGGCCTACCAGGTCATCCTGGACACAGAGGACTATGAGATGCGCCATCCCCTGGCGGAATTTTCCAAAGGGGGCGCGCCATGCTGATTCTACAGCGCAAAGCCGGCGAATCCCTGGTCATCGGCGAGGATATCACCGTCCGGGTAATGTCCGTAGATGGGGTGCGGGTGCGCCTGGCCATTACTGCGCCAGAGGATGTCTCCATCCTGCGCAGTGAGCTGGTCACCGCCGCCACCGCCAACCGGGACGCCGCCATGGAAGAAAGCGCCCCCGACGCACTGCTGGCCCTACTGGGCGATGTGCTGGAAAAGCAAGAGGAACCCACTGAATTGACACATTCTCCGGCGACGCCGGATGGAAAGGAGGACTGACCTATGATGAACTCCATCGCCAGTATGGCTATGGACATGAGTGCCGCGTCTTTCGCCACGGAATATTCCCTGGCTGTCACCAAGAAGATGATGGACACCCAGGAGCTTGCTGGTCAGGAGCTGGTGAACATGCTGCCTGATCTGGCCGCTATGGCGCCCCCTAAGGGCGATTTCATTGACGTTTACGCATAATGCACCAACGCGAAAAGGGCAGCCCAATTACGGGCTGCCCTTTTCGCAGGTTTCATGTTTGTGGGCCCTGGAAGGCGGGTATACTCCCTTTGGTTGCAAAACCCTTTCCATATTCTTCCGGAAGGAGGCTCACCTCTTGGACTTTTCCCTCTTCTGCGCCTGTGGCCCCGCAGGCTACGCCCAATTAAAATCCAGCGTGGATGCCTGCGCCAGCCAGGGCCGCAGCTATGCCTTCTCCCCCTGCCAGCTCCCAGCAGGCTGCCAGCCTGCCCAGGCCCAGTTGGGCTTCTGGCGGGATAGCCAGGGGACATATCTGTTGTACTTCCGCCCTGCCATCCGCTACGACGGCCCAGAACCCCGTCTACGGGACTTTTTCAGCCGGGGGGATATCCTATCCTTCCCCAACTTCACAGCCCTTACCGACTGCCTGCAAGGCCTGGATACGGCATTGTATCCTGAGGCCTCCCCCACCTCGGCGCTATTCCGCCAGATCAAGGGTGGCCTACAACAGCAGGTGTTGGGACAGGGCGCGGCAGTGGAGGCGGCGGCTTTCAAGCTGTGGAGCCACATCTCCAAGTGGGAGCCCCTCCGCCCCCTCTCCCTGATCTTCTACGGCCCCACCGGGGTGGGAAAGTCGGAGCTGGGGAAAGCCATCGCCCCGGTGCTCAACCGCTGCTTGGAGACAGAACGCTACCAACTGGTCTGGACGGAGCTGAACACTTTCACCCAAGCCCACTCCGCCTATCGCCTCACCGGTGCGCCGCCGGGCTATGTGGGCTATGACGACCCACCGGTGCTGGAAGCGGTGCGCCGCTGTCCCTACACCGTCTTTATGTTCGACGAGTTGGACAAGGCCCACCCGGAGGTGCTGAAAGTGTTCATGTCCATCCTGGATGAGGGCCGCTGTACCGCCCGGCAGGAGGATAAGACGGGCAGCCGGGAGCTGGACTTCCGCCGCTGCATCTTCCTCTTCACCACCAACACGGACTTATCCGAGCAGGGGCAACGCAAGCTTGGCTTTGCCGCCCCAGAAGAGGGGACTGCCGCCCCTTTGGAGGGCCTATCCTCCGGCACGGCCCCCTTGGCTCAACGGCTCTTCCAGGCAGACGAGTCTGCCCGCCTAGCCCTCACCCGTTCCGGCGTCCTGCGGGAGATCGCGGGGCGGTTCAGCGGCCTCATCGGTTTTCAATCCCTGGACCAGCAGGGCCGGGCAGCGGTCACGGCCAAGCAGATCGCCGCCCTAGGGCGGGAGTATGGCTTGGACATCACCCAGGTCTCCCCCGCCATCGCCCAAGCCCTCACCCCCCAGGACGCTCTCTCCCTGCGTTCCAGCGTCCCCATGCTAGAGGGGCTGCTCACCCCCGTGTTCCTCTCCCACAGCGCTCTCAGCGGCAGTGGGCGGGCTCTACGGCTTGCAGGAACCCCAGAGCAGCTTCTCCTCCTCCCTGCATAAAAAACCATCGCTGCGCGGCTTCTTCGCCGCGCAGCGATGGTTTTCTTATTCTGCCACAGCCATTTTCTGGCTTGTCTCTGTCTCTTCCTTTTCCTCCGGCTGAGCTTGGGCATCTTCGGGGGTATCATCCTTGCTTTCCCCGTCTTGGCCCTGCCCTTCTTCGTCTGTTCCTGGTGTGGCAGTAAGCCCCTCTAGGCGTTGAATCTCATTGGTTAAACGATCCAAACGATAGAGCTGTCCACTATAGCTCATAAGGAAGCTGCCCGCTAGGGCGCTTCCCCCCTGTTCGCCGCCCTGGCTGT
>CAJUCB010000057.1:6360-9552 GCA_910584805.1 uncultured Oscillospiraceae bacterium | reverse complement strand
TATCCAGCTGAAAGCAACGCAAGCCATTCACCAGAACCACCGAATCTTGGGCAAAAACCTCATACTCGTCCATAGAACCGCCCTCCAAGCCAAGGTCGCTTGGAGATAGGCCCTCCACATAGGCCAAGGTCTCGTCCACACCCATAACATCCGTGGCGTTTTCCGGGATGGATGCCGGGATCAGGCTGCTAATCACAATGCAGCTCTCCGGGGTCCAGACCAGTTCAAACAGGATGGTCTTGTTCGGTTCCTCTGCCCCCCGGCCCAGGTATATCTCCCCCCCCGCCCCATATTCGCTGGGTAGGTTCTGGGGAAGCAAGGTCTCTGTCACCACCTGGAAGCCATGCTCCCCAGTCATCAGCGCCACATAGTCGCTGACCACCTGCTTCGTGTCTGTAAACTGGGTATAGGTACGGGTCACCGCATCCCCAGTGCCATAGACCTCAAGTTCAGGCTCTTCTTCCGTGGGCAGCGCAGGGAACTCCTCCCCTGCCACAACATAACGGGGGGCATCCTCTGCCTCTCCACCGCAAGCGGGAAGAAACAGCAGCAGCGCCGTCAGCAAAATAGCTGACCCAATTTGTTTTCGATTCATTTCATTCCCCCGTTTCTCACTGGCCTGCGCCCAATACACTGATACGCACCACGTCCTGCTCCCGCAGCTTATATTGGAAGCTCTGTTCCTCGCCGTTCACCTCCAAGCACACAGGCCGGTCCAGGTGGTCGAAGTCGATGTCAGTGTGTTCCAATAAATCCATCAAATAGTAGGGCTGTCCACTCTCCTTGGCAGGCAGGAGCAGTGGCGCATTGTTCAAAATCACCCGCAGGCCCCTGGTTTGGGCCGGCCGTACCAACGGTGTCACAGGGACTTCCACTGCAGGGGGACTCATGGGTGGTGCAGCAGGCGGCGTAGCTTCTGGCGGATGCACGGGGGCAATCGTTGCAGCTGGCATTGTTGGGACCGCCACGGGCGGTGGAACTGGCGCCGGGGACTTGTGTAGGGTCAGCACCACATCCCCTTGATTCAAGGGGGTGCCCAAAGGCACCTGGATGTTATTCACCAGGGCCTGGCCATTGAAGTCTGGCCCCAACAGCTCACCTAGGGTTTGTCTGGCGGATGCCCCGTGACGGGCAGGGATAAACTGTATTTGATCCCCAGCATGGACTACCGTAGTAAGTGACACGTCCTGTCCATTGATCCGCAGCACCGCCGGTACCGCTGGTTCTCCCCGCAGGACCACATGTCTGCCGTCCAGGGTGAGATTCAGGCTCTTGCCGGTCTTACCCACCATGTCCCCGTAGCTGTATCCATTCATCAGCAGGATATCCCGCAAGGTGAGGACCCCGTTGCGGAAGAGCTTGGCCGGGTGGCCGTTGAGAATCACAATATAGCTGTCGTTGAGTAGTCCCAGCCCTGCGGAGATGGCAATCCCCAAAGGGGTAGCATACTCCGGTTTCTCTAACTCCATGGTGTCGGAAAACACACTCATGGCAAAATTATTGCCTGCAATGGCTACCCGGTTTTCGTCTATCTCCAACTTCTCTGCCACCCGCTCCCGCAGGCCGCTGAGCTTGCTCCCGCCTCCGGCCAGGAATACAGCCGAGGGCAACACACCATTTACGTCCAGGATTTGCTGGGCGATGGCGTCGGCCAAACGGTCCATAGGGGCCTGGATCACTTGGGACACATCCCCCGCCGCCACCCGGGTTTCCTGCCCCAGGATATTCCGGCATCGAATCTGCTCTTCCCCGGTCCCCAGGCTCCGCTTGATCTGCTCCGCCGTTTTGAAGTCCACTAGGTAGGCCCGCATAATGGCCTCCGTAACCTCATCCCCCGCCACAGTAGCCATGGTATAGCCTGTTACGCTGCCCTCCCGGCACAGGGCGATGTCCGTGGTGCCCGCGCCGATATCCACCATAGCCAAGTTCAACAACCGCAGCTCTGCGGGGATGGTGGCATTCATGGCGGCAATGGGCTCCAAGGTCATACTGGCCACCTGCAAGCCAGCGGTGCGCATGGCAGCATACAGGCTCTCCACCACCTCTTCCGGCAGGAAGGTAGCCACCACATCGGCCTCCGCTTTCCGTCCACTGTGGTACTGTAGATTGGCTAGGGGATAGTTGTCCAGGCGGTACTGCACCACGGTGTAGCCCACCAGGAACATCTGCCGGCGGCTGTCCCCGTCCTTTTGCAGGGCTTCTTCCGCCACAGACACAGCCCCCGCTTCCAGGCGGCTGATCTGCTCCGCGTCGATGGGCTGTTCCCCCGGCAGTTCCAGGGAGAAGCTGCCCGTCTGGGTGCGCAGCGCCCGGCCAGCGGCGGCCACGCAGACCCGCTCCAAACGCACACCCAGGCGGCTCTCCAACCGTTCCGTCACCGTCCGGGCCAGGGTGCTCACCTGGCGGATATCGTCGATCTGGCCGTCCATCATGGCCCGCTTGCCATGCTCCGCCATCTCCACATCCAGGACTTCCAGGCGATCCCCCACTGGTTTGCCCACCACGCCCACAACACTGCGCGTGCCGATATCCAGGGCAAAGATCAGGTCCTTTTCTTGCACCTTCAAGTCTGCCATAGGTCTGCTCCTCTCTTGCAACGGATGATCTGATCAAACAAAATCCTTGTAAAAATTTCTACAAAAAAGTGCCAGGAGGCGGCATGGTATGCCGCCTCCTGGCAGCTTTTTTACTTCTGGTACTTCTTAGTACTTGCTAAAAACGCTGGATGCAGAGGTATCCACACTGGATGCAGGCTCCATCATGTCGTCATAGGCAGCGGGAGCACTGTAAGAGGAGGGCTGGGAGATTTTGGGCATATAGCCATCCTGACGGATCTTGAAGCGGGCAAGGAGCTCCTTCATCAGGGATGCCTGGCTGGACAGCTCCTCGCTGGCGGCAGCGGACTCCTCGCTGGTGGCGGAGTTGGTCTGCACCACGGAGGAGATCTGATCGATGCCCTCGGTGACCTGGGCGATGGACTCGGACTCTTCCTCGGCGGCCTTGGTGATCTCCTGGACGGACATCATCACCAGTCCAGCGCGCTCACTGGTAGCCTGGAGCGCCGCGGACACCTTCTGGACAATCTCGTTGCCGTCCTTCACGGAGTTGATGGAGCGGTCGATGAGGTCCTTGGTGGCCTTGGCGGCCTGGTCGGACTTGGAGGCCAGGTTACGCACCTCGTCAGCCACCACG
>CAJUCB010000057.1:5988-6257 GCA_910584805.1 uncultured Oscillospiraceae bacterium | reverse complement strand
ATACTCGGAGCTCTCATTGAGGCTCTGGGATGCGTTATTGGCGTGGTTTGTAGCCTTTTCGCTGTTCTCAGCGTTCTTGCGGGAATTGTTGGAGATCTCAGAAATGGTAGCGGACAGTTCCTGAACGGCGCTGGCCTGCTCAGTAGCACCCTGAGCCAGGGACTGGGCACCTGTGGAAACCTGCTCGGCACCGGCGGAAACCTGCTCTGCACTCTGGTTGATCTGGGTCAATGCGTCGGACAGGCCGCGGTTGATGGCACGAACAGAGG
>CAJUCB010000057.1:0-5978 GCA_910584805.1 uncultured Oscillospiraceae bacterium | reverse complement strand
ATGCTATTCAGAGCACCAACATAAAGGGCCTCGTCCTTTGTACGTACATCGAAGTTGCCCTCGCCCATCTCTTCCAACAGATGGCAAGTATCACCAATGACCCCATTGAGGACATGCTGGCTGGTACGCAAGGCAACACACATCTCACCCAGTTCACTGTTGCTCTCGTAGTCCACAGGGATATCCAGCTTACCTTCGCTGAAGCCCTGCAACGCATCCTGCACCTGGGCCACAGGGCGGACAATGCTGCGGATGATAATCAGCGCAATCCGGACCACGATCAAAGCCCCAATCGCCATTGCAACAATGATGGCAACGATGGTCAGCGTGGAATTCCGGTTCTGAACAGAAATGATATCATTCTGGGCCTGGGTCAGCGCATCAGCCACAATCCGGGAAGCATCTGCCGCAGCGGTCAGCTTGGGGGTGCATTCCCGCACGATGCTGTTGGCCGCCTCTGTAATCTGTCCATTGCTGACCTGGTTGGAAATGGACTTGGCCACTTCCTCCCAAGCATTTGCCAGGTTGGTATAGCTGGTCAAAATGGATGTATCGCTCAGGGGGTAAACCTGTGCCAGTTCCTTGATTGCAGCATCAAGATTACCCATGCATTCCGCCGCATCAGAAATAAGCTGATTGATTTCACTTTGGTTCACAGTTTCCGAATTATAGGACAACACGGCATCTCGCAAATAGCGGGCGGCAATGTTGCTCTCCAAGCGGCAGTCTGTGATCAATTGCTTCGCCCGGACATGTTCATCGATGATGTCAGTGTAGGCATTTTTCTGATTGTTCATCATTAACAATGCCGCTACGATAATGATGACAGAAATCAATATCGTAACACCGTAGCCCAGGATCAGACTTTTCCTGATCTTCATGTTTTTGATCATAAGATCTCCTCCCAATTATTCTTTACTATGGTTTTCTATATCAAATCGGTTCTGTAATTGGGCAGGATGAGCCGAGGCTCCCTTTCCAATACATCCCCGTATTTTCCCTTCTTCACGTCCCCCTGGATATGGCCGTCTGTCAAGGTAATCACCCGGCGGCAGAGGATATTGACATAGGTGCTGTTGTGGGTGGCCATGATAACAGTGGTCCCCTTGCGGTTGATGTCGTTGAGCAGGTGGAGGGTGTCCCAAATGCTGTCGTCATCTAGGTTGGCGGTAATCTCGTCCAGGATCAGCACTGGCGGGCTGCCAATCATAGCCCGGGCCAGCTCGATCCGGCGGCACTCGCCGATGGACAGCTCCACAGGGTATTTCTGCTCTGCACCGCGCATCCCCACCAGGCCTAGGACTTTTTTCACCCGGGCCTGGGTCATACGGGGGTTCTCCTTCCCGACGGCAATGTTGGCGGCGATGGTCAGATTTTCCTCCACCGTCCGTTTCCGGATCAGGGTAGGATCCTGCCATATTTTCCCGAACATGACGGCCGCCCGGTTCCGGCTCATTTTCATCATCCAGTTCAGGTCCTTCTTGTCCACATAGACCTTTCCCCGGGTGGGCTTGGTCTGACCGGCGATCAACTGGAGCAGGGTGCTCTTTCCTGAGCCACTATCCCCTACCACAAAAACGAATTCCCCTTGCTTGATGGTCAGATCCACGTCCATCACACCCAAGTCCTGGTCCATGCCGCGGCGTTTCCAGTATCTGGGCTTATATATTTTTGATACATGATCCAATTCAATCGTGGGCATAACGTTCTCCTGACACTACACTGAGTTCTCACCTATTCTACCACATCTTTTTGCATTTTTCTATCCCTGACTTTTTCAATCCCTGCATTTTCCATGGATTTTCCCGGCAATGACGATTCTTTTCATTGAAAATGAGAGGATTTCTGCTATAATATCCGAAGCGGAATTTTGATTTTGTGTCCCGCATAGGAGGTGACGCGGTGAAAAAAAAGGAAAAACGGAAGCATCCCAGGCGGACTTTTCTGCTGATCCTCCTTCTGGCCTGCCTGTGTATCGGCGGTGTGGAGCTGGTTGCCTGCCGGTACTTCGCCCCGGAGCTCTACCACCGCATCACCGACCCCGTGGTCCAGGCGGTAGTCTCCACTGCCCAAGCTTGCAGCAGCAGCGTACATAACGCGGTGGAAGACGCCAAGCACTTCTACCGGGAAACGCAAGCGGAGCTGGCCCTGCGTTGGGAGGAATACGTGGCTGCCAAGGAGGCGGAACAGTTGGCCAGTGAACCCATTTTGGACACCGACACCCCCATCTCCGACCCCGCCATCACAGAGCTGATGACCCAGGACGGCCAGCAAATCCTCACCGGCGGGTCCGTTGACATCACCTATTTCTGCCAAGCTGACGAGGCCTGGGCGATGCAGCCCTACGGCAGCGATTCCATCGGCGGCTATGGCTGCGGCCCCACAGTGATGGCCATGGTGGTGGCCAGCATGACCGAGGTGGAAACCGACCCGGTCGCCATGTCCGCCTGGGCGGTGAGCCATGGGTACTGGGCCCGGCGCAGCGGTTCCGCCCACTCCATTGTCCCCGGTACAGCCCAGAGCTTTGGGCTCCAAGTGGAGTCCTTCGCCCCCCGGACGCCGGAAGAGCTGAAAACGGCCCTCACCTCCGGCAAGCTGATGGTAGCCCTCATGGGCCCCGGCCACTTCACCCAGCGAGGGCATTTCATCCTCCTGCGGGGGGTCACCCTCAGCGGTGACATTTTGGTGGCCGATCCCAACAGCCCTCAGCGAAGCCTGACGGTCTGGGACGCCCAGTTGATCCTCAATGAGCTGTCCCACTCCACCAGCAGTGGGGCCCCTCTGTGGGCCATCTCTATCCCAAATTGATGGGGCTTTTGGTTGCGGAATATCGGCCCGGTGTTTACCGGGCCGATATTTATGTCCTTATTGCTGTGCCGATCCGGCTACCTTCTGGTTGATCCGCTGGTTCATGGCAACAACCTGTTCCAGCCGGCGCTTATTCTGGTTGACCTGCTCACAGAGCATTTTGGGCAAGTCCCCTTCCTGGGACGGCGCCGCGCCGTTGAGCATCGCCGCCAGCTGAGCTGCCCCTTCCCGATCAGGCATGTCGGCCAGCTGTTCCCGCAGAATCCGGTCGGCCTCATGGAGCTTGCCCAAGGGCTCCTCCCGCATGGCCACCAGCATTTCCATGCTCACCCGGTCGTTACGGTCGATGGACTCGGCGATCTGTTTGGTCAGGTCCTCCATCTCGTTGAGGAGGTTTCCCGTCCGCTTCATCAGCACCAGGGCATCCATTATGGATTTCTCCTCCATCTTCCTACTTCCCTTCGACCTGGGCCTGGGCCAAGCTTGCTGCCTCTTCCTCCGCGTTCTTGTTGGCTTGGCGGAAGGTGTCCCGCAGTTCGCTGACCATGGCCTCCACCCGTTCCAGCTCGGTCTTGTTGCGCCCGGCCTTGACCCGGTTCAGCTCAAAGCTGAAAAAGTCATAAAGGCGGTTCAAGTTGCGGCTGATGGGGTATTGCATATCCAGTGTGTCGTCCAGATAGCGGATGATATCCAGGCTTCGATCCACGCTGGCGTCAAAGAGCTCAAAGTTCTCCTTGTCTAGCGCGAAGCCTGCTCTGAGCAGGCGCTTGACCAGCTCGTCGTACAGCAGCAGAAGCAGCTCTCCCTGGGACATGGAATTGATGCCCTGCTCCTTGTACCCTTGATAACCCTGGTATCCCTTGATATCCATGTTTGACTCCTTTGGTTTTTACTTGCTGGCTTAATAGCCGCCGGTAGAACCACCCATCAAGCCCGCCATCGACGAAGCCTGGGAGTTCATCTGTGCGATCAACTGTTCCAGCCGGGAGAATTTGGTGGTGTAGCGGTCGATCTGCGTGGCCATCTTATCCTGCCAGCGGTCGATCTGATTGTCGATGTTGTCCATCTGTGTCTTGAGGCTGTTCTGGTTCAGGGAGGTATACGCCTTAGCGGAACCCGCGTGGGTAATCAATACACCCTTGGGCTCACCGGTGGTTTTGACATAGGTGTCCAGGGTATTCTTCATGGTCTGCATGAGGCCATCACTGGAGGAACCGCCCTCGGTGGTCTTGGTAAAGGCATTGCGCACTTTGTCCGGGTCGCTCTCTAGGGCGTTGCGCAGGGCATCCTCATCCAGGGACAGGGTGGTCATACCATCGTTGTAGCTGGTCTTGATGCCGATCTCCCGGAGAATCTGGCCGTTCTCGCCGCCGGGGGTGATGGCGGAGAGGAGCTTGCTGTACATATTGCTCATGTTGGAATCCCCAAACAGAATACCCTGCTTGGCCTTCTCGTTGTATGCCTTCAGCTCACTCTCGGAATAGCTGTCCTCCTGCTCCGCGGTGAGGGGCTCATAGCGTGCGCCGTTGCTCTTCTGGGCGGGCATGGTGGAGTAAGCGTTTTTGATCTCCGTAGCCATCTCGTTGTAGTCGTCCACAAAGCTGCGGATGGCCTCGATGATCTTATCGGAGTCGGTGGTGGTGTTGAAGGTGACGGGCTCATAGTCCTTACCTTCTTCCTTGGGCTTTGCCTCAAAGGTACCCTTCAGGTTGACGGTCATGCCGTCAAAATCCACACTGTTGCTGCTGCGGGAGAAGTTCTCAAAGCGCTTGCCGTTGATCTCCACGTCCATGATGGCATCCTGGCCACGGGTGTAGGAGGCTCCAAACTCGGGACGTTCAAATTCAAAATCGTCCTCTCCGGTGCCGTCACCACTGGTCAGCTTGAAATCCAGCACCTTGCCCGTCTTATCGTCAGTGATCACAAGCTGGCCTGAGAGCTTATCAAAGGAGGCAGTCTTGCCGTGATTCCTCTGAAGCAGGTCATTCAGCTGCTGGGCAATGTCCTCCACCGAGTCGGTGTCCTTGATGTTGAAGCTGTAGGTGCCAACACCATCAATATTGAAGCCAATTTCCTCACCGGCTGCGCCCACGCCAAGGTCATACATATCGGAGAAGCTATCGCTGGCGCTGCGGTTATGGGTCACGAACATGGCCTCCGCCAGCCCGCCGAACTCCACCTTGCTGTTGGCCCCGGTCTCGGTGGCGGTGAACTTGAACTCATTGGTCAGCTTGGAATAGCTCACCTTCATGCCTGCCTCGGCGTTGGAGTTGATGGAGTTCATCAGGCTCTCCAAGGTGGTGTCCTCGGTGACGTTGATCTGGGCACCGTTGATCTTGAAATCGTAGATGGACTTGCCCTCGCTGTCGATGCGGAAGCCGTCCTTATCCACCCGGTTGCCCTTTTCGTCCACATAGTAGACGCTGCCGTTGGGGCTCTTCTTCTCAATGCCCTTGGCGTTGGGGTCCTCAAACTCACCCTTCAGGCGGTTGTTCGCGAAGAAGTCCTCCGCCTTATCGCCCAGCAGGTCTGCGATCTTCTTACTGGGGTTGATGAAGTTGGAGTCGCCGCTCTCAAAACCCAAGGCCTCCACAGCGGAGCCGCCTACGGACAGGGTGTCGCCCTTGCCGGAGGGAGTAAAGACCAGCTTGCCACTTCCTACAGAAACGTTGATCTTACCTGCGCCAAAGGCATCATCCAGTTCTTTCTGCAACGCAATCCTGAATTTTATGTTGCCGCTAGTTTTATCATCAGCATCGATAAGACCCGCCGCTTTGATCACATCACCCATGTTGATCTTCTTGGTGGTGCCGTTGAAGGTGATGCCCAGTTCCTTGTCTGCAAGGTACTCAGACGTGGGCTTATCCTCCACAAACTTGGTATCATAGTTCAACTCAATCTCGGTATCGGTCTTGCCGATCCCCAGGGTCTTGCCGATATCGCCGCTGGTGGCGCCAACGCTGACCTTGTTGCCATTGCCTAGGCCGTCCTCAAAGCTGATTTTCATCCCGTCCACCTTGACCTTGATGGCCTGGTCGGCGGTGGTGGTCTCCTTGAAGCCGTTCTTGGTGTAGTTATAGGTGATGTCTTTCAGCTTATTCTGGATGGCTTGAGCCAGCTGCTGGGCTTTGGTGGGGTCCGCTACTGCATCACCATTCTCATCAAATACC
>CAJUCB010000056.1:13606-13774 GCA_910584805.1 uncultured Oscillospiraceae bacterium | reverse complement strand
TTTTGATGCTGTTGCCAAGCATAGCGACTTCCTCCTTGTCTCTTTTAGGTGTCTTATATCAAACTCTGAATACAGAATTGGTCAGTATAGATGAAAGTAAATTTAAAAAACATGATATCACAAAATGTGGCAGTACTTCAAGAGAAAATGGTAAAAAAAGAAAGAACA
>CAJUCB010000056.1:10170-13593 GCA_910584805.1 uncultured Oscillospiraceae bacterium | reverse complement strand
GCATCTTCCGTTTCAATCCCGATGTATTATACACCTTTATATCCTATAATGCAAGCACTTCTCTAGGAAATATTTCTTAATGAAAAGCTAAAGAAAATAAAAAGAAGCAATATTAAAGTGGCAATGAAGCTGAGATGGGAGTATGTTTGACACAGGGCGGGGTATCAGCCTTTGGTTGAAAAAGCAAGAGGAATGTGGTAGGATGGCCGGGAAAGTATAGGCATCAGCAGAAGTAAAATAACCCGAACAGGGGATTCTATGCACCGGCAAGCCAAATTCCTGCCGGGGGAAGGAGAAGGCATGGACAAGAGATTTTCAGAGGAGACCATCCGCTTTTTCTGGGAGCTACAGCTCAACAACGACCGGGACTGGTTTCAGGCCCACAAGCAGCGCTATACCGATTACGTAGTTACGCCTCTGCGTCAATTGGCGCAGGAGGTGTACGACCGATTTTTGGAGGCGCATTCTGACCTGTCCCTGACTCTGCGGGTCAGCCGCATTTACCGGGATGCCCGCCGCCTCTACGGCAAGGGCCCGTATAAAAAGAGCATGTGGTTTACCTTCCGCACGGCGGGGGAGGATTGGAGCTGTCAGCCCGCCTTTTGGTTTGAGGTCCGGGCGGAGGGCTACAACTACGGCATGGGCATTTACAGTGCCGCCCCGGCCACCATGGCCCGCTTCCGCCGGGAGATTGACCAGCACCCGGCGGCCATCCGAGCATTGGCCCAGGACTTTGCCAAACAGGAGCGCTTTGTCCTAGAGGGGGAGAGCTATAAGCGCCCCAAGGGGACGCCCCCAGCCCCTCTGGACCAGTGGTATAACCGGAAGAGTATCAACCTGTGCAGTTACCATCCTGTGGACCAGCAGCTTTACAGTGGGGACTTGGCGGAGTTGTTATTGGAGGATTTTACGGCGCTGTTGCCGTACTATCGCTATTTCCAAACACTGTGTACCCGTGAGGACTGAGGATGCAGCATCGTTTCCGTTAAGATATGCACACCGTGGTACCCTTATAACTGGATTCTTTATAATCAGAGACGGCCGCTGGAACATCAGCGGCCGTCTCTGTGTTGCTGTAGGGAAGCTATGCGGCGCTCTGCTGGCCGCCGGCGCCGCCCTGGGATTGGCTGGCGGTGGCGTTTACATAGTCGAATGCCTCACCCAGGATGTTGTGGCAGCCTGTCAGGGCGTATTGGAGTTTTTGGTATACCTGGTCGGTGACCACAGAGGTGTCGCCGGAGTCGTGGGCTTCCATCCCTGCGTGGACATCCAGGATGTAATACTGCTCATCTGCCCCAGTGCCCCGGTTCAGCACCAGCAGGGGGACATAACTCACCTTGGATACAGTGGTTTTCCCGGTGGTGAAATCCTTGGTGAGTTCCAAGTTCAGAATGGCGGTGGTGTCGCTGTAGTTTACATTCACCGTTTCAGGGCTCTGGTTGGAGATGAAGTTCCCCAGGGAGTAGCACACAAAGCCGGAACGGGTGCTGCCATCGGCCAGGGTGACGGTCCGGGTCATCATGGGCTGGGGGACATGGGAGTGGCTGCCCAGGACCAGGTCCGCACCATTTTCAATGAGGAAGTCCGCCACCTTGTCCTGGTAGGCGTTCTGGGTGGTTTGATACTCGACGCCCCAGTGGACCATCACCGCGATGAGATCGGGGTTCAGGCTCTTGGCGTAACTCATCTCCTGGAAGAGCTTGGACTCATCCAAGGTGGAGCAGCTTGTGGTGTAGTCGCTGTTGAAGCGGTTCAGGCAGAAGTCGTTTTCCCCAGAGATGGGGATGCCGTTGGTGCCATAGGTGTAGCCCAGGAATGCGACAGAGATGCCCCCCACGTCGGCCACTACCACGCCTTTATTGGCGGCGAACTCTTCCTGGCTGCGGAAGGAACCCACGTGGGCTAGGCCTGCCTCGTCCAGCACATCCAGGGTCCGGGATAGGCCGGAGAAACCCTTGTCCATACTGTGGTTGTTGGCGGTGGTCACCAGATCAAAGCCCACCTCTTTGAGGTTATGGGCCAGGGCATCCGGGGCACAGAACTGGGGATAGCCAGAATAGGGCGGGCCATTGAGGGTGGTTTCCAGGTTGGCGACGGCGAAATCGGCCTGTTCAATCCAAGAGCGGACGAACTGGAAACAGTGGAGGTAGCTGTAAGTATCCGTGGCGGAATCGTAAGCGTCGTTGGTTTGGGGAGTATGGCTCATGGTGTCACCGCAGACAGCCAGGGTGGCGGTGATGGGGGCTTGGGAATCGGCATTCTGAGGCCCGCCAGGCCCCCCGGTGGTTTCGTTGGAGTCTTTATAGAGTCCAAGGAAGATCAAGACGATGCATGCGGCCAGTACGGCCAGGGCAAAAAAACTGAGCTTTCGACGCATCATGCCACCCTCCTCAGCGAATAAAGTTTGTGTAATGCTTTTTGGGCAGCTCCGGCGGGGGGAGCTGGGCTTGGCCTATGGCCATGACCTTCATCAGATAGGCCATGGTATGGGCCAGGACTTGCAGGGTCTGGACACCTTCCGCATCCTGTTCCAGCTCCCCAGGACTGTTGCCGAAAGCCAGGGGCCAGTAGAGGGAGCCAGGGATGAGCATTTGGGCATAGTTCAAATAATGGATGAGCTGGTCAATGGCATTCACAGCCCCGGCCCGACGGGCCACCGCCACAGGGGCTCCTACTTTGAGGCGGAGTTTCCTGCCGTTGTTCATGTCGATGCAGCCAGTGCGATCCATAAAACAGCGCATCCCGCTGGTGATGGAGGCAAAATAGACTGGGGAGCGAACACCAAGGCGTCGGCTTGAATCATGGTCTCGTAGAGGGCGTTGAGCCCGTCGTCAGGTAAGACACAGCGATGGGTCTTGGCACAGCGGAAACAGCCGGTGCAGGGGGCGAGGTCCTTTCTCACGTGGAGGATTTCAAAGTCTATCCCCTCATCCTTGAATGCTTTCCCCATAATATCCAGGGCCAGACGGGTGTTGCCGTTGGCGTGGGGGCTGCCATTGATGCCGATCACTTTCATATTTATGTCTCCTTACTATCGTGAACCGGGGGCATTGACCCGCCGGTGTATCTATCCAAAGGTGAGAGGCTCAGCCATTGTAACAGGCTGCCAGGGCGGCACCAATGGCTGGGGATGCCAGCCCTGGGCTGAGGGTAACGTGTAAGCCCAGAACATCCCGTGTGAATCCTTGCAGTTGTTCTTCCAATAAGCTCCGCAGGCGGGGGGACTGGAAAGCCTCTCCCCACAGGCCTACGCAGGGGGGATGTTCCGCGTCCTGCCCAGCCCCCACAAAGGAGAGTACGGCGGAGAGATTGGCGCACACCAGGCGGACAGCCCGTTTCAGTACGGCATGGGCCACCGCCAACCCCACCTCACGGTCTTGGGGTTCCCGGCAGAAGTGGGCTAGGGTCCTGCCTCGGATGGGG
>CAJUCB010000056.1:0-10160 GCA_910584805.1 uncultured Oscillospiraceae bacterium | reverse complement strand
GGTCATCTAAAAAGTCCAGCACAGCGTCCAGGCCTAAATAGGTCAGGGAGAGGACGTCCCGGCTGCACCCAAAGGAGAGGAGCTTGCGCTCTGCCGCTTTGATCATGGTCAGGCGATAAATCTCCCCCAGATAATCCGTGGAGACCATTTTTAGGTACAGGTCCTGCCCGGGGCCGTAGCAGTCCCGGTCCTTGCTGTAGTCCACCATACCGAAGGGGACGCATTGGGCGCTGGAAAAGCCTCCGTCAAAGAGCATAAGCTTTCCGTCGATCCCCGGCCAGCGCAGGACAATGCTGCCGGGGGCGGTGAAGCCCAAGTCTATATTGCTGCCCCAACTGAGCCCCAAGCAGCGGGTCCCAGGAGCCTGGGCAACGCTGGTGGCCAGGAGCACCGCGTCTGGTTCGCTTACCAACACCATGGGCAAGCTGGGGCAACCCCGGCTTTGCAGTTCTGCCCGCAGCAGGGCAAGTACAGATTGGCCGCTGAATTCGCTGACCGTCATGGAACCGGGAAAGCGGCGGATACACCCGTCCCCTTTGCCGTCGTAGTCCACAGGGAAGGGGAGGCACAGGGCAAAGCGGTTGGCCTGCCCCAGCAGGGGTTCTACCAGTTCTGCCACGGCGTACAATATATCTTCCAACGGCGCGGGATACTCCCGGCCAGGGATGGGAAAGCTGTTTTCTTCCCGGCAGGCAGGCTTGTCCTCGGAAAAATCCACCAGGCAGACCCGAACCTCCCGGTCGTCTAACACCGCTACAGCCACCACGTCGCCCCGCGTTGGGGAACCAAAGGGGGCCAGGAAGGTGGGCAGCATAGGAACGGAGGAGACGCCGCCGTAAAGGGAAATGCGCATTTGCGAGAGGAAGAGCTGGGTCAGGGTGCGCAGATCCAAGCTGTCAGCCGTCATGCTGCTCTGGCGGAGCAGGCCGGTGAGGGATTCGGTCATGGGACAAGGCCTCCTAGCTATAGAATCGTCAGAATATACCTATTATAACATCTTTTGAAAAAAGATAAAGCCCTTCTGGGGTATTTTCGTAAGAAAAAAGGGACCGGCGAAAGCCGGTCCCTTTTGTAAGATACCTTGCCAGAAGGATTACTTGTACATAGCCTTGTGATACAGGGCCTCGACGTCCTTCACGGTGGTGATTCTGGGGTTGACGGTGACGTTGCCGCTCTTCATGGCGTCAACAGCCATCTGAGGAATCTTGTCCTCGGTCACGCCCACGTCTGCCAGGCAGGCGGGGATGCCCAGGTCAACATTCAGCTGACGCAGAGCGTCGCACAGCATCTGGGGCACGAAGTCAGCGCCGGCTTCCTTACCAGTGATGTACTGATAGATGTTAGCATAGCGCTCGTCGCTGGCCAGAGCGTTGAACTCGAAGATGGTGGGCATCAGCACAGCGTTGGCCACACCATGGGCAACGTGGAAGAAAGCGGAAACAGGGTGGGACATAGCATGGATGTCACCCAGACGGTTGTTGGCGAAAGCAATGCCAGCGAAGGTGGAACCCAGCATCATAGCGCAGGCAGCATCGGCATCGTTGCGGCGAGCCACGAACTTACGGATGTTGGCGCCGATGAGCTCCATAGCCTTCTCGCCCATAGCCATGGCGAAGGGGTTGGCATCGGTGTTGATGTAGGACTCCATAGCATGGATCAGGGCGTCCACGCCGCAGGCAGCTGCCACGGAAGCGGGAGCGGTCATGATCAGTTCGGGATCCAGGATTGCATAGGTGGGGGAGATCTCCGGGCCCAGGACGGACAGCTTGTAGTTGCGGGCTTCGTCGGTGATAACGGCAGCCACGGTAACCTCGGAGCCAGTGCCGGCGGTGGTGGGGACAGCGATCAGGGGATCGATGGGGCCGGGAACCTTGCCCACGCCTTCGTAGTCGGTGATGGAGCCGCCGAACTTAGCAACGACGCCAACAGCCTTAGCAACGTCCATGGGGGAGCCGCCGCCCAGCGCCAGGATGGAGGTGGCGCCAGCAGCCTTGTACTGTGCAGCGCACTCATTGACAATGTCAACGGTGGGGTTGGGCAGAACGTCCAGATACTCGCTGTACTTGAGGTTGCCAGCCTTGACGATCTCGCGGACCTTGTCCACGACGCCGATGGCCTCCAGGCCGCGGTCGGAGATGATCATCACGTTGTCGGAGCCGCAAGCCTTCAGGAAGTCAGGCAGCTTCTTCAAAGCGCCCATACCAAACTGACAGTTCTGAGGAATGATGAAACCGAAATCTTTAATCATGGGAATCGCATCCTTTCCAAAATACTCAATAGTGCCTTGGGCGGTTTAACCACAAACTTGGCTAAAACTCCCGTTGCATTTAGTATAACATTAAAAGGGTAGCCTTGCAAGTTATTATCACCTGAAAATATATCACAATAACGCAGGCTCTTTTTTGGGTATAATGTACACTTGACAGCCGGGGCAGGGAAACGGGTTTGGGGAAACGGCAAAAACTCCGTCAAAACAGCAAAAAGAGCGTTAAAAAAGCAAAAAATACCCCGCTCTGGCCGTGGGGACCCGTTTAAAACCTGCACAGAATGGCAGGTGGGTTGCCTCCGCCGTGCTTCTCTGCTTCCAACTTCCAACCGGAGGTCGGGAGGCCTGCAATTCACACAGCGAGTGAGCGTCCCGTTTCAAAAATGTGGGTTTAAAAGAGTCCGATTCACGCACCGAGCAGGGTATTTCCCTGTCGTTTATTTACTTGTCTGGGCCAGGCTTATGGTTCCTCGCCCTCTTCGTCGGGGAAGAGCTCTTCCATGAACGCGCCGTACACAGCCTCGACCTCGTTGTCATCGTCTAGGGTGGAGAGGATTTCCTCGCCGTTTTCCTGGATGACCTTGAGCAGGATGAGGCCCATTTCCTCCTCGTCTACCTCTTCGCCTTCCTTGACGGCGGGGAAGAAGGCCATATAGGTCTGGCCTTGGAACTCCATGGTGTCCAGATGTTCCAGCTCAAACTCATTGCCCTCGTCATCGGTGACGGTGATGAAGTTGGCACCGTATTCTTCACTCATTGTGTCAGTCTCCGTTCTCTTGGCTGAGTCCTATTGTACGACGGGATGAGGAAAAAAGCAAGGGAGAAAATCAGAAAAATTTTAGAATCTGAGAAGATATCTTAAGAATTAACGGCTGGACAAATAAAAAAGCTGTGCTATAATAGGCTCTGATAGACTGCGGCACAGTTTATCCTGAAGGTTTTGCATGGAACAGACACGGCTGTGGGGGCGTGTGGAAGCGCTTCTATACAGATACATTTGGAGGTGTCACATTGGATCAACGCAGACAATATGATTATGACCATGACCGCGGTGGAGGCAGCCGCCGGCCAGAGCGCCGGAGCCCCCGCCGCCCGGAGCGAAAGCGAAAGAAGAAGGACCATAAGGTGAGGAGAGTCCTCCTGACCATCCTGCTCATCGTGCTCATCACAGGGGCCATCCTGGTGTGTATGTCAGCGATGTATATTAAGAATGTCATCATCCCCCAGGCGGGGCTGGATATGGCGGACTATACGGCCAAGCTTACCACCACGATGCACTACAAGGATCCCGGGACGGGAGAATATGTAGAGATGCAAACCCTCTATGCAGAGGAAAACCGGGTATGGGTGGAGCTGAGAGAGATTCCCGAAAACCTCATCAAGGCCACGATAGCCATTGAGGACAAGCGTTTCTATGACCACCATGGCGTGGACTGGGTCCGTACCTGTAGAGGTATTTTGAATATGTTTACAGGGAGAAAGATCGTGGGTGGTTCCACGCTGACCCAGCAGCTCATCAAGAATATGACCACCGACGATGAGGTTACAGTAAAGCGGAAGGTCATGGAGATTTTCCGGGCCTTGGAATTGGAGAAGAACTACACCAAGGAGGCCATCCTAGAGTGGTATCTGAACTATATCTACTTGGGACAGGGCTGCAACGGTGTGTATACCGCCTCTTATAAGTATTTTGGTAAGCCTGTTTCTGAGCTGAGCTTGGCAGAGTGTGCCAGCCTCATCGGCATCACCAACAACCCCTCCAAGTATGACCCTTTGGGCAAGTTGGAGGTGACGGACCCGGAGACCGGCGAAGTCAAGACCTCTGAGGACTTTAACAAAGAACGCCAGGTGAGCATTCTGAACGCCATGTGTGATCAGAAGATGATTTCTGAAGCGGAACGGGATGTGGCCATTGCCGAACCTCTGGATTTCAGCCAAGGCCGGGACACAGAGAAGAACTCCCGTATTTATACCTGGTACCAGGATGCGGTGATCAACCAGGTCCTGGACGACTTGCAGACTACCTATAACTGGTCCAGGGAGTTTGCAAAGACCAAGCTCTATGCCGGCGGCTTGGAGATTTATACCTGCATGAATCCCAATGTGCAGGCGGCGGTGGACGCTGTCTATGGCGACATCAACAACCTAAACTATACCTCTGCCGCAGGGCAAAAGCTACAGTCTGCTATCACTGTTGTCGATAATGAAACGGGGGAAGTGGTGGCCATGGCCGGGGGCATGGGCCCCAAAACCACCAGCTTGACCTGGAACCGGGCCACCGATTCTCTGCGGCCCCCGGGGTCCTCCATTAAACCCCTAGCGGTCTATGCCCCAGCCATTGAGTTGGGCATCGTGACCCCTTCGTCCACGGAAGAAGACAGCTATTTTAAGCCCGAGGACAAGTGGCCAGTGAACGCCAGCGGAAAATTCTCTGGTACAGTTTCCATTGCTTATGCGGTGGAGCAGTCCATCAATACTGTGGCGGTCAAAACCCTGGATAAGGTGGGCTGCCAGACCAGTTTTGAGTTTATGCGGGATCGGTTCCACATCCAGCTAGTGGAAAACCGGAACATCGGTGGCAAGACGTTTTCAGACATCGGCCATGCGCAATTGGGCTTGGGTGGCCTCACGGATGGTGTGAGTACCTTTGATATGGCCGCTGCTTACTCGGTGTTCCCCCGCCAGGGCACCTATATTGCACCTCGCTTGTATACTTTGGTACTGGATAAGACAACAAAAGAAATCATTCTTCAAAACGACCAAAAGAAAGAGGAAAATGCCCTCTCTCAGCGCACTTGCTACTATATGACCAACATGCTCAAGCAGGTGGTAGCTAGGGGCACAGGTACAGCGGCCAACTTCTCTGGTCAGGAGATCGCGGGTAAGACAGGGACCACTACCGCCCGTAAGGATTTGTGGTTCGTGGGCTATACACCCTATTATACTGCCGCAGTCTGGACGGGCTACGACCAGCAGGAACGTCTGGCGAATTATTTGAAGAACCCCTCTACAGGCATGTTCAAGCAGGTCATGTCCAAGATCCATGCAGGCTTGGCCTACAAGGACTTCAACAAGCCCGACACCAGCGGCATGAAGAGCGTGACTTACTGCTCTGTGAGTGGTATGCTGCCCACCTCGGCCTGCGCGGGCCATCTGGTCACTGGCAGCTTCTTCCCCGAGGATGTGCCCAAGGGGACCTGCACCATCCACACATCCAAGCCGGCGGAGGAACCGGAGGAGCCCAACGAGGAGGAGCCGGGCGGCCAGGAGCCTGGTGGAAACACCACCAACCCGCCCACCACCAACCCGGGAGGGAACGAGCCCAACACCCCGGACCCGCCCGCTGTGAACCCAGATCCGCCTCCCGTGACCCCAGACCCACCCCCGGACGCGGGGACGGAATAGCCCCCCGCAGGTATAAAATATTCCCCAGGAGGCGGACCCACCAACAGGGTCCGCCTCCTGTCCATTGGGGGAAGGCCGGGGATTTTGACGATATGACTGAAAATAGGGGAGAGGTTTTGGAAAAACTGTGGTTCGGACAAATACTTTTTGTTGCAGTGTTTCCAAGAGTGTGGTACAATAGCTCTCGATACAAAAACAAATGACCGCACAGGGTGGACGGAAGGGGGCGGGACCATGGCGAAAAAACCAGACTACTATATTGTAGAGGCCCAGGCCCTGCCGGAGATTTTCCGGCGGGTGGTGGAGGCCCGGCGCCTTTTGGAGACAGGGGAGGCCGAGACGGTAAACCAGGCTACGGCCCTCTCCGGCATCAGCCGCAGCGCATTCTATAAATATAAGGATGCTGTGCGGCCCTTCCAGGATATGCTCCACGGCAGGATTGTCACCTTTCAGCTGATGCTGAAAGACCTGCCAGGGATTTTATCCCATGTGCTGAACCTCTTTGCCGGTTCCGGGGCAAACATTCTCACCATCAACCAGGGGCTGCCCGTCAGCGGCTGTGCCATCGTGACGGTGAATGTGGAGACCTCCGGCCTCCACGGAACGCTACAGGAATTGGTGGAGCAGATCAACGGTACCCAGGGGGTCATCCGGGGGGAAATCCTGGCGGGATAATTTTGAAGTAAAGGTGATTGCAATTATGGTAAAGGTAGCGATTTTAGGCTATGGCGTGGTGGGCTCCGGCGTGGCGGAGATTTTGACAGGCTCCGGCGGGGACGTGCGGAAAAAGGCCGATGAGCTCATCGGGTTGAAGTATATTTTGGACCTGCGGTCCTTCCCAGACAGCCCCCTGGCAGAGCAGTTTGTCAAGGATTTTTCCATCATTGAGGGGGACCCAGAGGTGAACGTGGTGGTGGAGACCATCGGCGGCGTGGGCGCTGCCCTGGACTTCACAGAGCGGGCCCTGCGGGCGGGGAAGAGCGTGGTAACTTCTAATAAGGAGTTGGTGGCCACCCACGGCCGCCGCCTGCTGGACCTGGCGGCAGAGCACGGGGCAGTGTATCTCTTTGAGGCCAGTGTGGGGGGCGGCATCCCCATCCTGCGGCCTCTGAGTGATTGTATGGCCGCCAACGATATTTTGGAGATTTGCGGCATCCTCAACGGTACTGCCAACTATATCTTTACCCGCATGGTCCAGGATGGTGTCCCCTTTGAACAGGCGTTGAAAGGGGCCCAGGCCAACGGCTATGCCGAGCAGGACCCCACCGCCGACGTGGAGGGCCACGACACCTGCCGCAAGCTGTGCATCCTCTCCTCCATCGCCTTTGGGTGGCACGTCCTACCGGAGCAGGTGGCCACCCAGGGGATCACCAAGATCACCTTGGAGGACGAGGCCTACGCTGCCGCCTGCGGCCACCGGATCAAGCTCCTGGGTCGGTCCATCATCCAAGAGGATGGCAGCCTCTGTGCCTATGTGGAGCCCCACTTTGTCAGCGTCCAGGACCCCTTAGGCGGGGTAGAGGATGTGTTCAACGCCATCAAGGTGAAGGGCGACGCCACCGGGGACGTGATGTTCTATGGACGGGGGGCAGGCAGGCTCCCCACCGCCAGTGCTGTGGTGGCTGACGTCATTGCCGCGGCCCGGAAGATGGAGCGGGCAGGCTACCGCCCCTGGCAGGCCAACCGTCCAGAGGGGGTACGTTCCCCGGAGCAGTTGGAGAGCCGTTGGTATGTCCGCTTGGCATCCGGGAGCTTCTCCGGCGGCCAGCTCCTCACCCGCCCCGGCGCGGCAGAGGGGGAGGGGGCCTACCTGACGCCCCCGATGTCCCGGCAGACACTAGAGGCACAGCTTCGGGATCAAAAAGTCCTTTCCGTCATTCGGGTCCTGGACTAAGGGCTGTGCATAGCATAGAGAGAGGAACATAGAGCATTCACAGTGCCCATGCACTGTTATCTAGGAGGTATCGAAATACGATGGGACTGATCGTACAAAAATTTGGCGGGACCTCGGTGGCCAACGCGGAACGGCTGCGGAATGTGGCCCAGATCATCGCCGAGACCCGCCGCATGGGGAACCAGGTGGTAGCGGTGCTGTCCGCCCAGGGCGACACCACCGATGATCTCATTGACAAGGCAAAAGAGATCAACCCTAAGGCATCCCGGCGGGAAATGGATATGCTGCTGTCCACAGGGGAGCAGATTTCCTGTTCCCTGTGTGCCATGGCCTTGGAGACCATGGGCGTGCCAGTGGTCTCCCTCACAGGCTGGCAGGCCGGG
The DNA here is from genome assembly GCA_910584805.1 of uncultured Oscillospiraceae bacterium. Classification (GTDB taxonomy): domain Bacteria; phylum Bacillota; class Clostridia; order Oscillospirales; family Oscillospiraceae; genus Evtepia. Next base: position 2,212 of record CAJUCB010000056.1, on the reverse strand, counting down.
GTGCAGACCAACAGCGCTTACAGCAGCGCAAGGGTGAAGAAAATCCGCACCGAGCGTATCCAGTCAGAGCTGGACCGGAACAATGTGGTCATTGTCACCGGCTTCCAGGGCATCAACAAGTTTGGGGATGTGACCACCCTGGGCCGCGGGGGGTCTGACACCTCGGCGGTGGCCCTGGCGGCGGCGCTGAAAGCGGACCTGTGCCAGATATACACCGACGTGGAGGGGGTGTATACCGCCGACCCCCGTTATGTCACCGGCGCAAAAAAGCTGGACGAGATCACCTTTGACGAAATGTTGGAGCTGGCCAGCCTGGGTGCCCAGGTGTTACACAACCGCTCTGTGGAGATGGCGAAAAAATACCGCGTGAATTTGGAAGTGCTCTCTAGCTTCGCCAAGAAGCCGGGGACGAAAGTTAAGGAGGTTGCAAAGAGGATGGAAAAAACACTAATCAGCGGCGTGGCAAAAGACAAAAATGTGGCCCGCTTGGCCCTGGTGGAGGTGGAGGATAAGCCGGGTATTGCCTACCAGGTATTCTCCCTGCTGGGGAAGGAAAACATCAACGTAGACATCATCCTCCAGTCCATCGGCCGGGACGGCACCCAGGACATCAGCTTTACCGTCCGGCGGGACGATGCCGACCAGGCGAAGAAGCTGTTGGAGGAATACAAGTCTACCCTGGGCTTCGACCACATCGACGTGGACAAAGGTGTGGTGAAGGTCTCCATCGTGGGGGCCGGGATGCTGGACAACGCTGGCATTGCCGCCTCAATGTTTGGGGCCTTGTACGACGCGGACATCAATATCCAGATGATTTCCACCAGTGAGATTAAGGTTTCCGTCCTTCTGGACGAGGCAGACGGCAACGCGGCAGTCCAAGCGATCCACGATAAATTCTTCGGGGAATAAAGTAAAAATTTGGAAATCCAGCAAGGGGAAGGGAAGAGAATCGCCCTTCCCCTTGCGCCATCCAGATGTTTTTAGGCGAAACGACTAAATTCACTGGAAAAGCTGGAAGATTTTTTTTCTGCACCGCTGCGATCCTATCTTGTAATTTGGGGAATCCTCTGATATAATGCAACCGTAGTTCAATGGATGGACATGCGCAGGCATGGTCTGTCCGCAGAAACGTCTGCCACCGGGAACCTCTCCGGTGTGGCGTTTTTTCGATAGCCTGGTCTGGAATTTGTCGATTGCGGAAGGGTAGGGGAAGACCGTAGTGGCCCTCCCAACCAAGAAAGCCGGAGTACAGGACGGGGTATCAAAATAAAACAAATCAAAAATAGGGGGAAATCAGAAATGAACATACTTGTTTGCATTAAACAAGTGCCGGACACGACCATCATCAAAATCGATCCCGTGACCAACACCCTGATGCGTGAAGGCGTTCCTGCCATCGTCAGCCCTTTCGATGCCTATGCACTGGAAGCTGCTGCCCGCATCAAGGATAAGGACAAGGATACCAAGATCTATGTCCTGTCCATGGGTCCTGCTCAGGCTCTGGAAGCTCTGCGTGAGTGCCTGTCCGTCGGCGGTGACAAGGCTTTCCTGGTCTCCGACCGCGCTTGCGGCGGTTCCGACACCCTGGCCACCGGTTACATCCTGTCCAAGGGCATCAAGAAGATCGAAGAGATGGAAGGCATCAAGTTCGATATGCTGATGTTCGGTAAGCAGGCGATCGACGGCGATACCGCTCAGGTCGGCCCCCAGGTCGCTGAGGATCTGGACTATCCCCAGGTCACCTACGGCTGGGAAGTTTGGCCCACCGAGGACGGCAAGCACGTGCGCGTGAAGAAGGAGCTGGAAGACGGCTTCGAAATCCTGGAAATGGCTTGCCCCTGCGCTGTGACCATCACCAAGCCCGACTATGAGCCCCGCTTCCCCACCATCAAGTCTAAGATGGCTGCCAAGAAGGCACAGATCCCCACCCTGTCCGCTGCTGACTGCGGCCTGGACGTTGAGCGTTCCGGCCTGAAGGGCTCTCCCACCAAGGTTAAGAAGAGCTTCACTCCTCCCCGTAAGGAAGGCGGTCTGAAGATCAAGGAAGAGACTCCTGAAGAATCCGCAAAGAAGCTTTACGACCTGCTCAGAGACAAGGGCGTTATCTAACTAGAGGGGAGGAGACAGAACAATGTTACAGACTAGCTATGAAGCAAAAAGCAAGGACCTGTGGGTCTTTATTGAAACCAAAGATGGTAAGGCCAGAAACGTT
>CAJUCB010000055.1:13579-13792 GCA_910584805.1 uncultured Oscillospiraceae bacterium | reverse complement strand
GCTTCCAGAAGCTGGTCTCCCTAGCCAGCGCCTCCCAGGCAGCGGGCCAGTCTGTCACTGGCACGCCCAAGGATGACACCAGCCTGACCATTGGCGGTAAGCGCTTCACCTTCACCAAGTCCGGTGAAGGCACGGATAAAAACACCACCTATATCAAGACCTCCGATGGGATGCAGGGCCTGAGCGATGCACTGAAGGCCGAAGGTATCGCCC
>CAJUCB010000055.1:13308-13555 GCA_910584805.1 uncultured Oscillospiraceae bacterium | reverse complement strand
ACCTCCGATAGTTTCAACCAGTTGAACGTTGCGGTTCAGGATATGCACGCCATTTCTCTAGGTATCGACAATCTGAAAATTGATACTGAAGAGACCGCTCAGTTAGCTATCAAGAAAATCAAGGATGCCATCAACACTGTTTCCGATGTCCGTGGTACTCTGGGTGCAACCCAGAACCGTCTGGATCATACCATCAATAACCTGTCCGTCATGACCGAGAACATCCAGGATGCAGAATCCACCATCC
>CAJUCB010000055.1:0-13298 GCA_910584805.1 uncultured Oscillospiraceae bacterium | reverse complement strand
CCTGATCCAGTCCGCCCAGGCCATGCTGGCCCAGGCCAACCAGGTTCCCCAGGGTGTCCTCCAGCTTCTCCAGTAAGAAGCTGCGAATCTTGGCACAAACCGCATAAACCCAACGGCGGGGGTGGGCTTCGGCCCGCTCCCGCTTTATTTGACGGAAAGGAATGGACACCATGGAAGCCATTGAGATTGCCCGCAGACTAGCCCAACTGGGACGGAAGAACGAGGCCCGTACCGCCTATGAGCTGGTAATACATCAGGGAGCCAACCCGGCGGGGGCACTAGAGGCAGCGGTATACATCCTACAATCCGGCGGGGATCACCGCAGGGCGTTTACTACCCTGTGCAGGCTCCACGGAGAGGGACATTTCCAGTCGGAATGTCTGGACATCCTCACCCAGGCATTTTACACCCCCAATGAAAAGCTGATGAAGAGCCGGTATGAAAACAACTGTAAGAGGCTTAAAAAATACCCTTATCTATTCCGGAAGGACTTTCCCCAATTCGAGAAGCTTCCACTCCGGTTCTATCCCTTTGACGACGGAGGCTATGTGCCCTTTGACCGGAGGACCAATCACTTTGGGGACTATGTTAAACCCCGAAAGGCTGTAATCAGCCGTAATTTCTTTCATGACTTAGAAAATCCCATCTTGGCAAAGGATGTTTACTCCCAGTATGAACTGGAATATTTGAACGACAACGTGCGCAAAAGTGAATGGGTTGGCCGAGAAAACCACATTTACCTCCACTACTCAGACTGGGATACATTCTGCTCCTGGCTTCAGGTACTGAACCTTCGGCCCCTAGCAGAGGAGGAAAAAGCCGTATTTCTGATTGGCAACGAGCTAGAACAGTACCCTATCGACTTCAAAGAACGGTTTGGTATTGACTACAGCCAGTACCCACTGAAAGCAGTAGGCATCCGGGAGATTAACCGCCTGATTTGGCACACGCAGCTTTCCAGTCACAATGGCGGAGACTTTTTTAACGAGATATTTGATGCCCATCCCAACCTAATTTGTCTACCCTCCATGATGCTAGACAATGTGGAGGATGGGATGACAGCGTTAAGGAAGTCCATCGAAAACTGGACGCCATCCACGGTGGAGCTGAGAACACCTGTGGCGGAAGAGCTGCTGAACATGGCAGGGCCCACTGATAAGGACTACCTGATTGGGTTGTTCCTAGGCTCTGGTACGGGAACTATAGGACTGGATCGGGCCTCCCGGATTGTCCCGGCTATCTTTTTCCAGCCCCATTTCCACAACATTGTCTATGATATGAAGGTGAATAGCAGCAACCAGGTAGAACTATACTCCCCACAGTATGAGCAGCTGCGCGAATCTCAAATGATTCAGAGCTTCAAATACATAAAGACTTTCACTCCTCTACGGCGTTTTACTACCAGCTATGGGGCAACAGTAAAGTATATGTTCCAATCGGCTAAGACGCGAGATATGGAAGATGGGAAGCTAATTGTTGTCAACGATGCACTGATGCAACGAGTCATGAATCGTAGCTTTATGATCGATCGTCAGGATCGGCTATATATGGATAGCGTATTGGTACGATTTGAGGATGCCAAACTCAACCCCAAGGCCACGTTTACAGCACTGGCAGCGTTTTTGGATATTCCTTATACCAAGAGCATGACCTATTGTTCGTTGGATGGAGAAATTGATCCAGAGTCATTAGAAGGCAACGTACGAGGCTTCGATCCTGCGGCAGTATATCGTACTTACGATGAATATGTTAACGATGCTGAGCGGTATTTTATTGAATATTTCATGAGGGACGCATGCGAGCATTACGGATATAGCTTCCAATGGTACGACGGTGTTCCAGTAGACGAGGAGAAGATTCTGAGCCTGTTAACCCAATTTGAACGCATTGATCACTATATCAGAACATCCTGGGAAATGAACACCTTCGAGAATGTGGAAATCACCAGAAACGGAGAAGTTATCGATGTAGGGAATGTAAACATCGCAAAGCAAATTTGTGATGGACGCATGGAACAGGTTCATGAAAACCGAAAGCACGTTGTAGGCTATCTCCTGCGCGGCCTAAACTTCATCAACAAGAAGGGCCAACCCCTCCACATGATGCCCAAGCTAGAGCTGGACCCCGCCCTGCTGGACCAGCCGTTGTACCACTGAGGAGGGCCCTATGGAGAAAAAACATCGTGTCTATTGGCTCACCGGGCTCTCCGGGGCGGGTAAAACCACCATTGGCCGGCTGTGGCGGGACGAGTTGTGCCGCACCGGTGAGCCGGTGATTTTCCTGGACGGCGACGAGATGCGTGCCGTGTTCGGCGTGGGCCTAGGGTTTTCCGGGGCAGACCGGCAAAAGCTGGCGGAGAGCTATGGGCGGCTGTGCGCCCTGCTGGCTCGGCAGGGGGCCACGGTGGTGTGCTGCACCATCTCCATGTTCGACAGCGTGCGGGCCTGGAACCGGGCCAATATCCCCGGCTACTTTGAGGTGTATTTGGAGGCCTCCATGGAGACCCTCCGCCGCCGGGACCAGAAGGGGCTGTACAGCCAAAACGCGGACAATGTGGCCGGGGTGGGGCTCCAAGTGGAGCTGCCCAAGGCACCCGACCTGGTTTTGAACAACAACGGACAACTGACGCCCCAGGAGCAGGTGGCACGCCTGCGCACGGCGGCATTCGGGACGGAGGACTGACATGAACAGAGAAAAAACGGTTTTTATGTCCATCGCAACGGATGTGATCCACGGTGGGCACATTGAAATGATCCAACGGGCGGCGGAGCTGGGGACGCTCACTGTGGGGGTCCTCACTGACGAGGTGGTGGCCTCCTACAAACGCCATCCCCTGCTCTCCTGTGAGGAGCGAATGAAAATCGTGTCCGGACTGAAAGGCGTAGCCCAGGTCATAGAGCAAAATGACATCAGCTACGCCGCCCCCCTACAGGCCTTAAAGCCGGACTATGTGGTCCACGGCGACGACTGGCGGGAGGGGTTCCAAAAGCCGGTGCGGGAGGAATGCCTAAAACTCCTGGCGGAATATGGCGGCCAGTTGGTGGAGTTTCCCTATTCCCACAACCCGGAGTACGACCGCTTGGAGGCGGCAGCCCGCTCCCAGCTCTCCATCCCAGACCTGCGCCGGGGTCGGCTGCACTGGCTTATCGAGAAGAAGGGCATGGTCACCTGCATGGAGGCCCACAACGGCCTCACCGGCTTGATTGCGGAAAAGACAGCGGTGATGGAGCAAGGCGCCATCCGTCAGTTTGACGGGATGTGGGTCTCCTCCCTGTGCGACTCCACCACCAAGGGCAAGCCGGATATCGAGTTGGTGGACTTCTCCTCCCGCATGAACACCATCAACGAGATCATGGAGGTCACCACCAAGCCCATCATCCTGGACGGCGACACCGGAGGGCTCACGGAGCACTTTGTCTACACCGTGCGCACCCTGGAACGCATCGGGGTGTCGGCGGTGATCATCGAGGACAAGATCGGCTTAAAGCGGAACTCCCTCTTCGGCACCGAGGTGGAGCAGCAGCAGGACAGCATTGAGAACTTCTGCCACAAAATCCGCCAGGGGAAGCAGGCCCTGAAAACCAACGAGTTCATGATCATCGCCCGTATCGAGAGCTTGATTTTGGAACAGGGCATGGAGGACGCCTTGGCCCGGGCTTTTGCCTATGTGGAGGCCGGTGCCAGCGGCATTATGATCCACTCCCGGCGTAAAGAACCGGAGGAGATTTTCACCTACCCACCTCCTTCAATACCGTCACCGAGGACGAGTGGAAGGAGCGGGGGGTGAACGTGGTGATCTATGCAAACCACCTCATCCGCAGCGGCTACCCCGCCATGCGGCAGACGGCGGAAACCATCCTGCGCTGCCGCCGTGCCCAGGAGGCCGATGCCCAGTTCTGTATGCCCATCAAGGAAATCCTGACCCTCATCCCGGAAGGTTAAAGGCGGAAGGCTACATACCAAATTGATAAGGAGAGCGAAGCTATGGACCTACAAGAACGTGTCTGGCTGAAAAAGGCGGACCGAAGCGATCTCTACACCTTGGAGCCCCCCTTCCCTACCACCAACTTCCTGCTAGAGCTGTCCAACGCCTGCAATCATAGCTGCCTGTTCTGTGCCCATCAGAAGATGAAGCGCAAGGTGGGCAGGATGGCCCCAGAGATGGTGGAAAGCGTCCTGCGCCAGGCCTACGCGCTGGGGACCCGGGAGGTGGGGATGTACGCCACCGGGGAGCCCTTTGTGGTCCCCAAGCTGCCGGAGTACATCAAGCTAGCCAAGGACATCGGCTATACCTATGTCTACCTGACTTCTAACGGTGCGCTGGCTACCCCAGAGCGAATCCGGGCGGTGGTAGATGCCGGGGTAGACAGCGTCAAATTTTCCATCAACGCCCCGGAGCGGGAGCTTTACAAATTCATCCACGGCCACGACGATTTTGACAAGGTCTTTGACCACCTGGTGTACCTCAACCAGTACCGCAAGGAGAGTGGCCGGGACTTTAAGATTTACATCACCGGCATCCTGACCCGCTACACCGAGCACACCAAGGCCGACTATGATAAGGTATTCCATGGGCTGGCGGACCAGATCGTGTTCAAGAATGTCTACAACCAGGGCGGCTACATGCCAGAGATCGACTGGCAGCTCAAATGTATCGACGACAAGGAACAGTTCCGCCGCTGTAACCTGCCCTTTGACGCGCTGTGTGTCACCTGGGAGGGCTATCTCTCTGTGGAGAACGCGGACTATGAAAATATGCTCATTGTAGCCGACCTGAACAAGGTCTCCCTCAAGGATGGGTGGTATGGCGAGAAAATGAAGGAGGTCCGGCGGATGTTCCTGGAGGACTGCCTGGACGGCACCCTCTGCCACGGCTGCGTCCACCATTGCCAGTCCCCTTCTCAGCCCCTTATGCCAGAATATGCCACGGAAAACCCCGATATCTTCCTGGATTGGCCAGTGCGGGAACGGATCAAGGCCGCAGGCAAGCCCTACACCAAGCTGGTGTATGTACCCATGGCGGCGGATATCCTGCACCCAGGGCACATCAATATCCTAAAAACCGCCGCGTCCCTGGGACGGGTGGTGGTGGGCCTGTTCAGCGACGAGGCCATCCGCAGCTATAAGCCGGAGCCGTATATGAACTATGCACAGCGCAAAATCGTGTTGGAGAGCTTGAAATATGTGGACGAGGTGGTCTGTCAGGAGACCAAGGATTATGAGGCCAACTTGCGCCGGTACCGGCCGGACCACATGGTCCACGGCACCGATTGGCGTACCGGGCCCCTGGCGGAGGTGCGGCAAAAGGCCTTTGATATCATGGCGGAGTGGGGCGGCACCATTGTGGAACCGGAGTATACCCAGGGGGTGTCCTCCACCGAGTTTAAGCGGAAAGTGAGAGAGTCCCAATGACGTTGGATTTTTTGCGTGGGTTTTCATTTTTTACCGGCGTGCCTGACTCCCAGTTAAAAGCCTTGTGTAACTGGCTTTATGACCAGTATGGGATATCCCAGTGCCACATCATCGCCGCCAACGAGGGCAACGCGGTGGCCTTGGCGGCTGGCTATCATCTGGCCACAGGGGAAACCCCGGTGGTCTATCTGCAAAACAGCGGCTTGGGGAATATCGTCAATCCAGTGGCATCCTTGCTCAATGGGAAGGTGTATGGCATCCCCTGTTTGTTCCTTGTGGGCTGGCGTGGGGAGCCGGGCATACACGATGAGCCCCAGCACCGGTTCCAGGGGGAAATTACCTTGGGGCTGCTGGAGCAGATGGAGATTCCATATTTCATCCTGGAGAAGGACACCGCCTTGGAAGAAGTGCAGTTGAAATTGGAGGCATACCAAGCGCTGTTCCGCCAGGGGAAACAGGCTGCCTTTGTGGTGCGCAAAGGCGCTTTGGAATACGAAGCCCAGAATAAATTTACCAACCAAAACACCATGGGCCGAGAGGAGATCATTGCCCATATCCTGGACCATGCCGGGCAGGATGATATTTTCATCTCTACCACAGGCATGGCCTCCCGGGAACTTTTTGAGCTGCGGGAGGCCAGAGGGCAGGATCACGCCCATGATTTCCTCACCGTAGGGTCTATGGGGCACAGCTCTTCCATTGCCCTGGGCATTGCATTACAAAAGCCGGAGCGTCGGGTCTGGTGTATCGACGGGGATGGTGCGGCCTTGATGCACATGGGGGCTATGCCTGTCATTGCTGCCCAGTCCCCCGCCAACCTAATCCATGTGGTAATCAATAACCAGGCTCATGAATCGGTGGGTGGGATGCCTACGGTTGCCGGTCACATAGACTTGTGCCGTATAGCGCAAGGTTGCGGTTACCCTCATGTCGCGTCTGTGTCTGATTTGTCCCAGCTAGACCGTGCTCTCAGTGAATTTTGCACGGGAAAAGGCCCATCGTTCCTCGAAGCCAAGGCTGCCTTGGGACACAGGAAAGACTTGGGGCGGCCGACTACAACGCCGGTGGAGAACAAAGTTTCCTTCATGAACTTGATGAACAATAAACTCACTTAATCGTTTCCACACAGAATACCAGGGGCTGGTCATCTTGAACAATGACCAGCCCCTGGTTAACGTATCAATAAATCAGTTCCTGAAAAATGATTTTCTCAAACTTAGATCAAATTCTCCTGCCCTAGTATTGGATTCACAGAATGCTGTCCTGTTCCAAAACCCGGTAGTCCAATTTTCCCCTGCCAGTAAGGGGGAGTTCTGATAGAAAACGATAAGCCGCAGGGAGAATATAGCTGTTTAGTTCCCGTTTACATAGAGTTACCAGGGCTTGTTTCACATGATCCTCCCCTACCCCCTGTTTGGGAACGATATGAGCCACAGGTCGAACTTCCCCGGCAGGCGTCCTCCCAGCTACCACAGCACAGGCCTCCACCAACTCACTTTGTAAGAGGCAGTCCTCAATCACTGACGGAAAAATTTTGAACCCATTCCGGGAGATCATCCGTTTACTCCGCCCGGTGACAACGACCCCGCCATCTGCCCGGATATGGCCCAGATCCTTGGTCCACACCCAAAGTTGGCCATCGGGGCCAGGTTTTAGCACCTGGTTGTCCGCCTGAGGCTGGGCATAATATCCGTTCATCACTGTATCGCTGAGGATCAAAAGCTCCCCCTGCTCCCCTCTGGGGACTTCCCGGCCAGTCTCTGGGTCTACGGCGATGATCTGGCAGCCTGGAAGCGGATGGCCTACACAGCCCACATCCCGCCAGGTGCCATAGTTCAGGCAGACGATCCCAGCCACCTCAGACATGCCGTATTCCTTGATGAGCGGTGCAGCACAGCCCCGGCGGGCCAAAAAGTCGTTGATCCGCCGCTCCATCTCTCCGGACAGTGCGTCGCCACCATTGCGGGGGACCTTCAAAAAGGACAGGTCTGCCTCCGCAGCTTCAGGACTTTGCAGAAGAAGCTGCCAATAGGCACTGGTCCCACTGACTTGTTCCGGATGGTAGCGAAGCAGCAGCTCTCCCAACTGTTCCCCTCGAAAAAGGGGCGTTAGGATCACAGTCATCCCCAGACAAAGGGGTATATGGATACATTGGCACAACCCAAAGGCTGCGAAAATGGGAAGCAAGGTCAACGTAGCACCGCCTTGACCGTACAGAGTCTCCCCTTTACAGTACTGCATCAGAGAAGCGCGAAAGGCCCGGCGGGATAGTACCACGCCTTTGGCAGGGCCGGTTGTCCCGCCGGTGTAGGTGATGGTTGCCGCTTCCTCCCAGCGTTCCGCCTCCGGCGGTTGGTTGTCCGGTGGCTTCAAAAAGGAAGCCCAAGGCAGGCAATCTGTCCCAGCCAGGTCTTGCCATCGGCCCAACCTCAGCTTTTCCGCCAAGGCAGGGGGCAGATAGGGTGCAAGGGGCAGCACCACAAAGTGTTCCGCTGGTGCGTCCCCCCGATTTTGATAGACCTTTTCAAAGGCCAGCTCCAACACCAGGACCACGCGAGAAGCCGACTGGGTAAGATAGCCCTCTACCTCTGTGGGGCCGAGCTTCATGTCCACCCAATTGGCCACTGCTCCAATGCGGTCGATGGCGTAAAAGGCAATGACCGACTCCGGTGTGTTTAGGCTCAGGATGGTGACAAGCTCCCCGGCTTTCACCCCCATAGACCGCAATCCAGCCTCTGCCTGGCGTATGGCATCAAAAAACGTGCCAAAGGAGAGGCTTACGTCCCCACAGCGCAGGGCGGACTGGGCCAGCAGCGCTTCCTTGCCCTGCCATAAATCCTGGTACATATTGTGTTTCATGGGCTTAGAGCAGTGTCAGCTTGGGCCCGCCGTCGGGGTTGCGGTCGGAGGGGCCGTTTTTGCCAACAGAAATGTTGTTGGGGTCCATTTCCAATTTCCGGAGCATGAGGCCAGGGATGCCAGAGGCACCCGCCAGGGCTGAGCACTGGGCCTGCATGAAGGGGAAAAGCTGGTCGTAAACCTCTTGGTGTATCTGCCGTTTGACCTCATCTGCGGTGGCACCGGTACAGCTGAATACCCCCACCAAGTCCACAGACATGGTGAACTTTCCCCCTGCTTGCTCCTTGTCCCGCAGGGTCTGGTGTAATTTTCCGATGCAGCGGCTGCCGTCAGTGGAGAAGTTGACGTTGAGGGATACCGAGCTATCTAGTTGTACTTGTCCAGCCTTGTCCAGCTTGTTGACCAGATGGACCTCCTGGAGTTTTTGGTTGACCAATGCTGCGTTTGCCATGGGTGGAACCCTTCCTTTCTAACAATCCTTATTTATACTGCAACGTAAAGGGCGCGGCCTGTCTCAATGATTTTCCTATTATAACCCAGTTTGGGACAGAAAGTCCAGCGCTTTCTACCTGCCGCCGTATCATGACCTGGCATAATCTCTCACAAACTGCACAAACTAGGGTGCAACAACCTCAGAAAAGGGAGGGTTTCCTTTGGATACGAAAAAAATAGGGCGGCAGACCGTTCGCTTCGCCGCGCCGCCCTCCATCGCGGGTTATGGCAACGCTGTGGGGAAGAAAGAGGGGCAGGGCCCCCTGGCCAGCTATTTTGACTACACGGGCCAGGACGACGCCTTTTCCGAGAAAAGCTGGGAGAAAGCGGAGACTGCCATGCAGAAAAAGGCATTGGGATATGCCTTGGAAAAGGCCGGGCTGCAAACGGAACAGTTGGACTATGTATTTGCCGGGGATCTGCTCAACCAGTGCATTGCCACCTCCTATTCCCTGCGGGCCCAGCAGGTCCCCTTCTTTGGATTATATGGTGCGTGCTCCACTATGGCAGAGAGCCTTTCCTTAGGGGCGATGCTCCTGGACGGCGGCTTTGGCAGCCACATCGCCGCAATGACCTCCTCCCACTTTTGTTCCGCAGAGCGGCAGTACCGCAACCCCCTGGAATATGGCGGACAAAAGCCGCCTACCGCACAGTGGACCACCACTGGCTCTGGGGCGGTGGTTCTGTCTAAACAGGGTAAGGGCCCCTATGTGACCCATGTAACCACAGGGAAGGTCATGGACAAGGGCATCACCGATGCCAACAATATGGGGGCTGCCATGGCCCCCGCTGCCTATGACACCCTCCGGGTCCATTTCCAAGACACCGGCCGCAGCCCGGACTTCTATGACCTCATCGTCACCGGGGACTTGGGCAGTCTGGGGAAGGAAATCGTTTTGGATTTCTTCCAGCGGGATGGTGTTGACCTTTCTAAAAACTATGACGACTGCGGGGTGCTGCTCTTTGACGCTCAAAAGCAGGACGTCCACGCCGGGGGCTCCGGCTGTGGGTGTAGTGCTGTGGTGCTCACAGGCTATCTCCTGCGGCAGATGGCCCTGGGGAAGCTGAACAATTTGCTCTTCTGCGGCACGGGGGCCCTCCACTCCCCTACCTCCACCATGCAGGGAGAGAGCATCCCCGGCATCTGCCACGCAGTTGCCATCACAACCTTAAAGGAGGGAACGACATGAGCGATCCCCGCACCTATTTGGCCGCATTCCTCTGTGGCGGCATTCTCTGCCTCATTGGGCAGCTTCTCATCGATAAGACCAAACTGACCCCCGCCCGAATCCTGGTGGTCTATGTGGTAGCCGGGGTGATCCTGGGGGCTACAGGGCTCTACCGCCCCCTGGTGGACCTGTGCGGCGCAGGGGCTACTGTCCCCCTCACCGGCTTTGGATATAACCTGGCCTCCGGTGTCTCCAAGGGCGTAGCGGAGAGCGGCTTCCTGGGGGCACTGATGGGCGGTGTTACTGCTGCCGCTGGTGGCATCACCGCTGCTGTGTTCTTTGGCTATCTGGTGGCTATGTTCTTCCGTTCCAAGCCCAAAAAGTGACGGCCTTTTTGTAATGTGGCAAACGCCATTGCCTTTTCCCGTGCCAACTGATATACTAAAGAAAACGTATGTCGAAGGGAGGGTGTGGCATGGTCACTTGGGAAGCCCTGGAAGCCCAGTGTCAGCAGTGCCGGAACTGCCCACTGTCAGAGTCCCGCAGGAATGTGGTTTTTGGTGTCGGCAACCGGCAGGCGGATGTACTCTTTATTGGAGAGGGGCCCGGAGAGCAGGAGGATTTGCGGGGGGAGCCCTTTGTGGGCCCTGCGGGCCAACTGCTGGACGTGATGCTGTCAGTGATTGACCTAGACCGCTCTAGAGTCTATATCGCCAACATTGTTAAATGCCGTCCACCCCGCAACCGTGACCCCCTGAACCTGGAACAGGACGCTTGTATCGGGTACCTCCGGGCCCAAACTGCCCTCATCAAGCCTAAGATCATCGTCTGCCTGGGGCGGATCGCTGCCACGCGTATCATCGACCCGAAATTCCGTATCACAAAGCAGCACGGCCTGTGGTTTGACAAAGCGGGGGTGCAGATCACCGCCCTCTACCATCCCTCGGCCCTATTGCGGGACCCCAGCAAGCGACCGGAGACCTTTGTGGATTTGAAGGGTATCCAGGAAAAAATCAAGCTTCTGTGTCCGGACAGTTTGTACCGTCCCTTTTGAATCCAGCAAACGCCATCCTAGATATCGTGGAGAGATACCCTGGTGCATCCATCCAGTTCGGAGGTGTCCCCTGCTGTTATGGCAGGAGGCACCTCTCTTTTCTGAAAAAATAACAAAAAAATGACACAGCTTCTTCCAATCCTCTTGATTGCCAGACACAAGTTATGGTATAATAAGGCGCGGTTTAGGGATCCAACTACACCGCACAGACCGATTCAAACCTTGTTTTTGAAAGGGAGGAATTTGAAGAATGAAGAAGATCCTTGCACTATCTCTGGCACTGGTGATGGCGCTGGGCCTGTGTGCCTGCGGTACCCCTGCTGAGCCCGCAGACGACACCAAGCCTGCGGAAGACGACGCCACCACAACGGCCCCCGTCAATCCCGCCAACGATATCCCCGACACCATGACCTCTGAGGATGGCACCTATGAGCTGGCATTCGTCACCGACGTAGGCCAGTTGAAGGACAAGTCCTTCAACGAGGGTACTTGGAATGGCGTGAAGCTGTATGCTTCTGAGCACCAGCTGTCCTACAAGTACTATCAGCCCGCCAACGGCAACGAGGCCACCGATGACGACCGCTACGATGCCATGAAGGCTGCTGTGGACAACGGCGCCAAAGTGGTGGTCTGCGCTGGCTTCCTTCAGGAAGTTGCCCTGACCAAGGCCGCTGTGGACTTCCCCGATGCTACTTTTATTTTCATTGATGGCTATGCACTGAAGGACGAGAGCGGCAATGCCCTGACCAATGTGGCTGGCATCTCCTTCCAGGAGGAGCAGAGCGGCTACTTTGCCGGTTACGCAGCTGTCATGGAAGGCTACACCAAGCTGGGCTTCAGCGGCGGCGGTGGCGGCACCAACGACGCCTGCTGCCGGTTCGGCTATGGCTTCGTCCAGGGCGCCAATGCTGCTGCTGCTGAACTGAACGTCCAGGTGGACATGAAGTTCTCTTGGGAATATGGCGCTAGCTTCTCCGACTCCCCCGAGCTCCAAACCATGATCAGTGGTTGGTATGGGGCCGGTACAGAAGTTGTCTTTGCCTGCGGTGGCTCTATGTTCCAGTCCATCACCGCTGCTGCCTCCGCCAACGACGGCAAAGTCATCGGCGTGGACGTGGATCAGTCCAGCCAGTCTGACACCGTCATCACCTCCGCCATGAAGGGCCTGTCTGACGCCGTTCAGTGGGCTGTGGCCAAGGTCTATGACGATAGCTTCGCCGAGATCGGCGGTGAGTCCACCTCCCTGGGTGTGAAGGAAAATGCTGTCGCTCTGCCCATTGATACCTGGAGTCTGGCCAACTACACTGTGGACGACTACAAGGAACTTTATCAGAAGGTTCTGGACGGCACCCTGGTGGTGGACAATGACTACAGCAAGATGGAAGGCGCAGAGTATTCTAACTTGACCCTGGACATCATCTGATTTACTGAAACCACAAAATCCTGTTACAATGGATTGGGCCTCCCGCCTGAGGGCGGGAGGCCCAATTTCAGGTATTTTACCCTGCACAAAAGGATGGAATGACATGGCAAAACTTTATTTCAAATATGGTACCATGGGCAGCTCAAAATCGGCACAGGCTTTGATCACCCAGTTCAATTACGAAGAACTCAACATGCGGGTCTGGCTGATCAAACCCAGTATCGACGACCGGGACGGCACCAATGTGGTCAAAAGCCGGGTGGGGCTGGTACGGGAGGCCACGGTGATTGGCCCCCAGGATGATATCCGCCAGCGTTATGCCGCTGATGGTGTATTTGACGTAGTCATTGCCGATGAGGCACAGTTCTTTACGCCAGCGCAGATCGACCAACTCAGGGAGCTGGTGGATGAACAGGATGTTCCTGTCCTCTGCTTTGGCCTGCGCACAGACTTTCTCACCCACCTCTTCCCTGGCTCCCAGCGGTTGTTGGAGTTGGCGGACTCCATCACGGAAATCAAAAATGTATGTGCCTGCGGCGCCAAGGCCACGGTAAATGCCCGCATGGATTCCAATGGCCGCATCCTCACCCAGGGCAGCCAAGTTTTTCTCGGAGGAAATGACAGCTATATTGCCATGTGTCACCGCTGTTGGAGAAAAAAGATTCGCCTACAAGAAACCAGTAAAAGGCACAAAATCCCCTTTCCGTTTACGCAAAAGGATGCTATAATAAATACGGTTCCTGTACTGGGAAAAAAGTTTTTCCGTTCCCGCAGGATGTCACAGAAAAAACTCAGGAGGTTTTGCGCCATGAAATGCCCCTTTTGCGCTGCCCTGGACAGTAAGGTCGTGGATTCCCGTCCAGCCAATGACGGCACCAGCATCCGCCGC
>CAJUCB010000054.1:4225-14399 GCA_910584805.1 uncultured Oscillospiraceae bacterium | reverse complement strand
ATCCCCCGTGATGTCAAAGTCCTTTCCGTTGATGCCGCTGATCTCGCCGCTGTTCAGCCCACCCAGGCCGGACACGGTGTAGCTGGCGGCGCTGGCCAGCTGCTTCACGGCGTTGATGCGGATGTCGCTGGTGGTCTTGCCGCTGGCGGAGAGCTTATCGGCATAGGTACCCAGGGCGGTGGTGTTCACCGCGTTGCTGAAAAAGCTGTTGCTCAACAGGTTTGTTTTGGACGCATAGGAAGTATACTTATTATTGAAATTTACCGCCTTATCAATGATGCTGCGGTAAGCCTCCTGCTGCCACTCGATCTTGGTGCGCTTGATCTGGAGGTTCTGGATTTTCAGTTTAATACCGGAGACCGCGTTCTCGATCATGGACTCCGTATCCATGCCGCTGGCTAGACCACTGAGCACGTTCCGGTTGCCATAAATACTACTGGTATTGTAACTGCTGTTACTCAGACTGGTGATCGATGCCATGCTGATCGCCCCTTTCTTAGGAAATCAAAGACAAAGCCCCCGTTCCAAAGGCAATTTGGAAGAGGAATTTGAAATTTTTTTGACAGTTTTTTCGTTCTACCTCTGTTCTTTTTTATCGACCTGTAGTATAGTAAACTTAAGAGTTTTCTCCAAGTTTTTGTTAAGGGGAGGGAATATTCCTTGACGCAAATCATCACCGTCACAAATCAAAAGGGCGGGGTGGGAAAGACCACCACAGCCGCCGCCTTGGTCTGCGGGCTTCACCAGCGTGGCGCCAAGGTCCTGGGGCTGGATCTGGACCCTCAGGGCAACCTGGGCTTCAATCTGGGCCTGGATATCGGCACGGGGAACACCATCTATGATGTCATCAAGGGCAGCTGCACCATTGAGGAGGCCATTGTCCCCAGCGAGTACGGCGACGTACTGCCCTCTGACATTATGCTCTCTGCCGCCGAGGTGGAGTTCAACATGCCCCGCCGGGAGTTTTTGCTGGACGAACAACTCTCCATCATCCGCTCCCGCTACGACTTCATCGTCATTGATACCCCGCCGGCGTTGAACATCCTCACCATCAACGCCTACGTGGCCTCTGACGGCCTCATCGTCCCCATGGAGGCGGAGGTCCTTAGCCTGGTGGGCATCACCCAGCTGCAAGAGACCATTGAGACCGTGCGCAGCACCTTCAATCCCCATTTGAAAGTGCTGGGCATCCTGCTCAATAAGTTCAACCCCCGCCTCACCCTCTCCCGGGATATCCTGGAGCTGGCAGAGGCGGTGGCTGTCCAGCTGGACAGCCAGGTCTTCCCCCCCAAGGTGCGCCGGGGGGTAGGTGTGGCCATGGCCCCCGCTCACGGGCAGACCGTGCTGACCTTCCAGCCCAAATCCCGCCCCGCCCTGGACTTCCAGGAGGTGGTAGACCTGGTGGCCGGAGAGCGCTTCGCCCGCCGCCAGGAAGACTACGCAGGATACTAAAACCCCCCGCGAAGCTATCGTTAATTTCTATGAGTAAGGAGAATGCATTATGGCATCCAAGGACAACAAAACCAGCAAGACCGCACGGGTGATGAACCTGCTGAGCAAGAAGCAGGACCCCACCCCCACCGAAGAGACCACCGAGGCCGCAGCTTCCGCGTCGTCCGCCCCTGTCCCCCCCATCCTGAATTCCATGTCCCCTGACGCCGAGGTCTCTGTGCAGATTAAAAATGCCCTAGAGGATGCCTTGGAGGATGAGATGAACCCCCAGCCCCACCCCGCGGAGGACGACGACTTCTTCGTCGGCCAGCCCCAGCCGGAGCGGGGTCTCCCTCAGGAGGAGGCAGACGAGCCAGAGGACGTAGATGACCAGGAGGAATTCCTTGACCTAGAGGAAGAAGCGGAAGAGGACGAGGAAGGACCGATGCTCTATGAAGGGCCTCCCCCCGTCCAGAAAGAAGCCCCTGTAGCCCAGGAGGCCGCCCCTGTGGACGCACCGGAGCCCCCCCAAAAGGAGGCCAGCCAGGCAGCAGCCCCTGAGGCGGAAGAGCCTGCTCCCCCAGTCGACGAAGCTACCCAAGCCTCAGACCTAGAGCAGTTGGCCTCCCCCGCCTCCGCTGTTGACGTTCTGTCTCAGTTGGACGACGAGGTCGCCGCCCACTGGCAGGAACCCCTGGCCGCCACCGCCATTGCCACCAACCCCGGCTACATCAATGTGATGCAGGTCCTGGTGGAGGAGAAAGCGCCTAAGTACATCCAGATGTTTGGCCTTTGCCCCTGCAAGCGCTGTCAGGAGGACGTGAAGGCCCTGACCCTGAACAACCTCCCCCCCAAGTATGTGGTATTGGAGAAGGGTGACTTGGTCCCCCGTCTCACCCTGTATGAAGGAAAGTACAGCAGCGATATCACTGCCCAGCTGCTCCACGCCTGCCGGATTGTCATGGATACCCCCCATCACAACCGCTAACTGCTAACTCTCCACAAAAAACCTGGCAGATGCCATGCATCTGCCAGGTTTTTTCTAATCCAATGATTGCTCATTCTGCCGGAGCTTCCGCAGGCGCAGCCACGCTAGGCGCAGCGCCGCCTTCTTCTCCCTCTGGTGCAGCATCGTCCACTGCATCCTGGTATGGGTTGGTCAATTGTTCCCAAAGAGTACTGACATTCTCCGTACAGATAAAATACACGCTGGTCAAGATATTATCTGCGATACCCAGCGCTTCCGCCAGCTCGGTAATCCGCTCCCAGTTTGCAGACTCATAGCTCAATACCAGCTCATAGAGCATACCACAACGGCCCTCACGGTTCAGCAACGCCGCCTTGATCTCGTCAGCCACCGGCACCTCGGCCAAAATCTCCTCCATGGGAGCGTCAATGAGGTAGTTCAAGGTGGAGAACATCCCCATCAGGTACGCTTCCGACTTGGAAATGGGCATGTTCTTGGCGTGATTCATCAACTCACTACAGAAATTTGCCCGCATGAAGGAACGCTTCAAGAACTCCTCCGAGGTGTCGTCGGTCTCGTTCTCTGCGTTGCTAGCACTGAGCAGATAAATCCACTGCTTTAATTGGCCCAGGCCCAAGGTCATCACTGCCTGACGGATGGTGGTTGCCCGGTGGCGCAGGGCAAAATAGGCAGAGTTCACCATCTTCAGCAGGCCATAAGACAGACCCGCGTCCGCGCCGATCATCTGCTCGATCTCCTCCACGTTGGGCTCATCCCGGGTGACGGCCACCATCAGCTGGAAGAAGTTGCTCTGAAGGTAGGAGCTGTTGTGGGATGCTGTGGTCAAGCTCTCTGCCACATAAGGCCCTTCCAGGGCATCCGCCCCCAGGTTCACCATGCGCTGGTGGAGCTCCGCACTGTCAATACCTGTGACAATACACTTGATGTTCATGCTGTGGGCAATCTCCACTGCGTTGCGCACGGTGATGTCCCCAGCGCCCTTGCCGTTGACCTTGATGTAATGGATATCATCCAACAGGGACAGGTAACGGGGCGCAAACTGGAAGTCATTCACCGCCACCCGGTAGCCCTCCCGGACATACTGCTGAACCAAATGCATAGACAGGGGATGGATAATCACGCTGTCGTCGATCTGGATCACCAAGTCGTTCCTGTCGAAGAGCCGTGGGGTCTTTTTCATCAACAACATGGTGGTGAAGGTCATGAAGTTCAGCGTACCCTTGAACGTCTTTTTGCTGCTCTGGGTTAGGAAATTGTAAATGGTATTAGCAGCGGCAAATTCTTCACTAGACGTGGAGCTATCGCTGTTGAAGGCCAAATTCGCGCCATGGTATAGAATTTCATTCCCAATAATATTCCCAGCAGCATCCTTAATGGGCTGCCGCACAATATATTTGCCGCTCATAACTGCCTCCTATTCCTTAACCCTGTTGCTTTTCCTGCCGTATCAGCAGGTGGTCCAACACTTCCACCAGACGTCCGATTTCCGGCTTGCTCATCTGCTCGTTCGCGCCCAGCTCTTTCCCCTTACGGCGCATCTCCTCGGTAATCAGGGAGGAGAAAATGACCACAGGGATGGATTGGAACTTGGGATCATCCTTGATCATCTTAGTCAAGCGATGGCCATCCATCTGGGGCATCTCAATGTCGGTGATGACCAAGGCCACCTTTTCCCGCAGGTTTTCCGCGTCGCGGTACTCCTGCAAACGGTTCCAAAGCTCCAAGCCATCCATACACATGGTTACGTTCACGTAGCCAGACTTGTGCAAGGCTTCCACAATCATCCGGCCCAGGAGGATGGAGTCCTCCGCCACCATGATGGGTGCCTCTCGGCGTTCCCGGTGGCCAAGGCGCTCGATCTCTGACATCTGAATGGTGGTTTCCGGGGCGATCTCCGCCACGATCTTTTCAAAGTCCAGGATGGTCACCAGGTCCTCCCCGCACTGGGCAATCCCTGTGGCAACCCCTTCCTCTCCGCTAGAGATGGTCTTATCTGGCTTTTGGATATCCTGCCAGGAGATCCGGCTGATGCCCACCACCGTGTGGACGCGGAAAGCAATGTTCATCCGGTTGAAGTTTGTAAGGATGAACAAATCCTTCTCGCCCTTATCGCAGGGAGCCTGGAGGAGATAGCGCGGAAGGTCCACCACTGTCAGCACAATATCACGGGGCTTAAAAATCCCCTCCACAGCCGGGTGGGCATGGGGCATGGGCTTCACCGGCGAGGACATCAGGATCTCTTTCACCTTGGCCACGTTGATGCCATAGAGGTTCCCGTTGATGGTAAACTCCATAACTTCAATCTCGTTGGTCCCCGATTCCAGCAGGATCCCTTGTTTATTATCTTCCCGCATTTCCAAGCACTCCCTTCAATTTACACTGTTAAATAATCAACTCTGGACGCCCATAACAGCGTACACAGCAAAGCCCACTGCTCACATCAAAGAGCAAGGTGCGGGCCACTGACCCGCCCACATCCTCTTTTAAGAGGCGTATGCCTTCTTTTTTCAAGTTCAAGTGGACACTTTCAATGTTGCGCTGGCCAATATTGCCCAGCGCCCCGCCGCTCTCTTCAAACATCTTTGCTCCCCCGGCGATCTTGGCGGTGATCCGGTCCCGGCGGGCGCCCATAGCTTCCATTTGTCTTAACGTCTCTTTGATTCCGGTATCAGCATACTTCATGGGATTCTTTCGCCCTGTCTCCATGTTCAACGGCAGCATGATATGCACCAGCGCACCCAGCTTTATCGCTGGGTCATGCAGGCAAATACCAATGCAGGAACCCAAGGCGTAGGTGACCAACATCCCCTCCACCTTGGCCAATTTCATATCCGCAATGCCAATGATCCGTTTTTCACTCATCGTTTACGCCCAGCTTCCGAAACAGAGCATTTAGAGATCGGAGGTCAGGCGACATGAGCAGGCGGCAGGGAACCTGCTTATTATCGCAGACAAAGTTACCTCCGATTGTCATAATGTAGTCTGACTGCCCACCATATTCCGCCATTGGCACGGCCAGGATGGCCCCTTGCATATCAACGGTAAAGGCAGGTACTGTCAGCTTCACGTCCATGCCGGCCAGGCCGCTTAGGGCGTTGATAAAGGTGGAGATCATGATGTTGCCCACTTCCACAAGGGCGGAACTCTCCAATTCCTTCAGTTCACTATAGTCCTTAATCTTCTTTTTGAGGGCACTATCCAGCACCAGGTTGACAAATTCTAACTGCTGTACTGAGAGCATAATCCCATTGATCTGCCCACTCAGCTTCACCAAAACGCCAGCAGTGATCTCCTCCGGGCCACCAATCCACTCAATGGCCTCGTTGTAGCCCATGATGCGCACCTCCGGCAGAGTGATGCGCACCTCCCTGTGAAGCATTTGGGACAGGGCGGTGGCAGCGTTTCCAGTGCCCATACTGCCAATCTCCCGCAGTGTATCCAATTCCAGGGAGTTAAGCTCATCGTAACTTTTAATCGCCATGTTTTCCTATCCCCCCAATCAATTCCGCAAACCGTTGATGGTGGTCTCAATCTCGTCAGAGGTCTGCACCATTTTCAGTGCCATGCCGTAGGCCCGCTGGGACTCAATCACCTTGGTAATCTCGTCGGCCAGGTCCGCATTGGACATCTCCAACACACCCTGAACCAGTTTCCCGGTGCCAAACCAAAGGCCGCCGTTTTTATCCACGGGCAGGTAGCGTGTACCGTCGATCTGCGTCATACCATTGTAGTTGCTGTAGTCAAAGATACCGATGGGCAGCATCTCAGTGGCATCCTCCACTTCGATCAATCCGCCCATCTGGCTGAGGACAAAGCGCCCCTTGCCGTCAGACAGGCAGTAAACTGACTCCATGATAGGTTCCCCATTTTCGTCCAGCTCTTCGCTGGGTTGGAGATGCTCCGCCATATAGAACGCGCCGTTGCGAGTATAGCTAACCTCTCCGGTGGCGAGATCCACCAGGGCAAAGAAGCCCTCCCCTTCGATCATATAGTCCAAGGAGCGGCCGGTGTCGGCCACGCCACCAGAGGAAAAGTCGGTAGCAGTCATCAGCAGCTTGGTGCCCACACCCATGGGCAACTCTTCCTCCACACCCTGTCGGTCTTGGTAAATCAGGGCGGAGAAGTCAGCCCGGTTGGCCTTGAAGCCAGTGGTGTTGACGTTGGCGATGTTGTCCGCATGGACGTTCAAGCGCTTTAGCTGCTGCTGGGCACCTACCGCGCCAATATAGAAGGATTGATTCATCTTCTGTCACCTCTCTTACATGCGGCCCACGTCGGTGGTAGCCTTGGTCATCAGCTCATCATACATCTTTGAGACCTGGGCAGCACTTTGGAGTGCCCGCTGGCAGGTGAGCATTTCGGTCATCTGCTGGATCATGTCTGTGTTGGAACGCTCCAGGTACTTCCATAGGACCTGGGCGTTGGGGTCTGCAACGGCCCCAGCTCCGGTAAACACGCCTTGATCATTGAACTCTAGCTGCTGGGGGTCCTCAAAGACATAGACACCCAATTGGCCCAGCTGCTGATGATCCGTGGTATAGATGTTTCCCCTGTCGTCGGCATAGATTTTATCCGTACCCAACTGGATGGTCTGACCCTGAGGGTCCAGCACCCGTCCCAGCCCAGGGAAGCAGAGGAAGCCCTCCTCATCCAGGGTAAAGCTCCCTGCGCGGGTATAGACCACACCGTTGTCCCCTTGGACAGCGAAGAAGCCCTCCCCTACGATACAAAAGTCCAAGGGAATCTCTGTGGGCTCCGGGATACCCTGGTCATGGCTGACATAAATCTCGCTGTTGGCCCGGATATAGCTCTGTCGCCCGATCTCTTGGTAGATCTTCTGCCGGTTGCCCACCTTGTTGTAAATCACATCGTCGAAGGTGGTCGCAGTATAGCGGCTCTGCTTAAAGCCTGCGGTAGAGATATTCACCAGGTTATTGCCCACCACATCCAGGTTGCGCTGATGGGTCAGCATACTGGAGGTAAGGTTATAAAACCCCTTATACATCTTCTTATCCCTTCTTCCGCTTTTTCGTGGTTTTTTGCATGGGCACGCCATCCATATACGTGCCCATCTGTTCCCGAAGCTTTTGAATGGCCCGGGAATGGATTTGGGAGATTCGCGGTTCACTGACTCCCATCACCTGAGCGATTTCCTTCATGTGAAGGTTTTTCTCATAATATAAGGACAGAACAATCTGTTCATTTTCTTGTAAAGAGGAGATGGCTTTCGCCAGCACCTGCTGCAACTCTTGGTCCTGAAGTACCAGCTCTGGCTGGACACTGGGGTCCTCTGAGGAAACCTCAAAGCGGTACCCCTCCAGGTCGCGGGCGTCCATCAGGGCATCCAGAGACAGGGTGTTGCCCAAGGCCACCCGGGCAGCCTCCTTCTGGTATTTCTCAATGGGAATGTCCAGCTTTTGCGCCACCTCCTGGTCTGTTGGATAGCGCCCCAGCTCATTGGCCAGGCTGGACACCACCTGGTCAAACTCCTTGGCCCGCTGCCGGACATTCCGGGGCAGCCAGTCCTGCTTCCGGGCCAGGTCAATTACCATACCACGGATGCGTTTGGCCACATAGGTCTCAAACTTAATGCCCTTGTCCGGGTCGTACTTGTCAAGGGAACTGAGCAAGGCCAGGATACCCTCGCTGACAATATCATCCACCTGGGCGAAGCTGCTGTACACCCCACGAACCTGAAGCGCTGCATTTTTGATCAAGCCCTCATAGCGCAGGACCAGGGGCCATTTCAAGGCCTCATCCCCAGTGCGCTTATAGGCCGCCAGCAGGTCTGGGGTACTCATAGCCTCAATCTCTTCTTCGGTATATTGCCGGCCTGGCGCCGCAGCCGTACTCATGTCCCCACCGCCTTTCGCTCCATGGCGGGTTCTGCGGTGATGTTGCCCAAGGCTTGAATCTGCACATTATTGGTGATCTCATTGAAGGACAACACATAGACGTTGGGATAGAACTGGGTAATCATCTTGCTGAAATAGCCGCGAATCACCTGGCTGACCAAGATCACTGGCGTCTGGGCCAAATCCGAGAACTTTTTCATGTGCTCCGTCATCTGAGAGATGATGTTTTGCATCAGGTCGGGGCCCATCGCCAGATACACACCCTGCTCGTTGCGGGTAAGGGAGGAAATGACTCGTTTCTCCACCTCGGCATCCAGGGTAATGACCCGGAGCTGGCCGTCCTCGCAGAAGCGGCGGGTGATGGTCCGGGCCAAGGCGCTGCGGACATGCTCGGTGACCATGTCGATGTCCCGACCCTGGGTGGCAGCATCCACGGCAGCCTCCAGGATAGTCCCCAAGTCCTTAATGGGAACACCCTCTTGGAGGAGGTTACGCAGCAGCTTTTCCAGGTTGGCATAGGTGATAACCTCTGGCACAGCCTCCTCCACCAGTTCTGGGGAACTCTGCTTTAGGTTCTCCACCAAGCGGATGGTCTCCGCCCGGTTCAGCAGTTCGTAGGCGTGTTTCTTCACCGTCTCGGCCAAGTGCGTCAGCATGACGGACAGAGGATCGATGACGTTGTATCCATAGATCTCCGCCATCTCCTTGTTCTCCGGCAGAATCCACCGGGAGGGGATGCCATAGGCAGGCTCGATGGTCTCGATGCCGTCGATTTCCCCCAAGGGGTTGGGTGGCTCCAAAGCCAGGTAGTAGTCCACCAAGATCTCCCCTCGGGCCACTTCCTCCCCCTTGATCCGGATACAATACTGGTTGGTACCCAGAGCAGAGGAGTCATGAAGCCGGATAGAGGGGAACACAAAGCCCATATCCTGGGCATACTGCCGGCGGAAAATAACGATACGGTTGATAAGCTTGCCTCCATGGTTTTCATCCACCATGGGGATCAGGCTGTAACCAAACTCCATCTCCACAGGCTCCACAGCCAGGAGAGAATAGACGTTGTTGATATCTTTGTAATAATCGCTCTCGCTGGGCGCAGCAATCTCGTCGGGCACAGCCGCTTCCTCTTGGATGGCTGCCACCTCCGCCGCCTTCTCTGCTTCCAGCCGGCCACTGATCACCCGGCCGCCGATGGTCAGCAGGAGGCCACCAATGATCAGCGGGATAGTGGGGGTATTGGGGATAATCGCCAGGATCAACAGGATGATACCTGTGGCCATAATGGCCCGGGGCTGGGCCTTAAACTGCCCCAGCACGTCGGCGTTGAGGCTCCCCTCGGAGACCGAACGGGTAACGATCATGCCGGTGGCTGTGGAAATCAACAGGGAGGGCAACTGAGACACCAGACCGTCACCGATGGTGGCGATGGTATAGGTCTGCAAAACGTCCCCAAACGCCCCGCCGTTCATCACGATACCCACCAGCACACCACCCACAAAGTTAATGAGGGTGATGATAATGGACATGATGGCGTCGCCCTTGACGATCTTGGTGGCACCGTCCATGGCACCGTAGAAGTCGGCTTCCTTCTGAATCTTAGCCCGGCGGGTACGTGCCTCTTGCTCGTCAATGAGGCCGGAGCTCAGGTCAGCGTCAATGGCCATCTGCTTACCAGGCATAGCATCCAGAGTGAAGCGGGCCGCCACCTCACTGACACGTTCCGCGCCCTTGGTAATGACGATGAACTGCACCAGCACGATGATGATAAAAATTACGAAACCGATGACAATGTTGCCCCCGGTGATTAGCTCACCGAAGGAGTTGATAACCTCACCGGCGTAGCCGCCGTTGCCCAGGATCAGCCGGGTACTGGATACGTTCATACCCAGGCGGAACAGGG
>CAJUCB010000054.1:0-4215 GCA_910584805.1 uncultured Oscillospiraceae bacterium | reverse complement strand
TAATCAACAGCAACGAGGGGAAAATGGAAAATTCCAGCGCGTCGGAAATGCTCATCGTGATCATGAGGATCATGATGGACAGGCCAATGTTGCACACCAGCAGGATGTCCAGCATTTGCGACTTCAGGGGGATCACCAAGAACAGGACGATCACGACCACCAGCAGCGCTATGATATTGTCAAAAATTCGTCTCATGGGTCACACTTTCTGGCAAATTTCGCGCCGGGTCTTACAGTCGAAGAAGCCGTTACTTGACAATTTTCTTTTTCTCATTCAAACGGAAGATGTACACCAACACCTCCGCCACCGGGCCATAGAGCTGGGGCGGAATCTCCTGGTTCAGCTCCGTCTGGGCGTAGAGGGCACGGGCCAAGGGCACATTTTCCATCACCGCCACCTGGTTTTCCTCTGCAATCGCCACAATACGCAGGGCGATGGCATCCTGGCCTTTGGCCAGCACAATGGGAGCACCGTCTTGCTCTGGCTTATAGCGCAGAGCCACGGCAAAGTGGGTAGGGTTTCGGATGACTACGTCCGCTCCTGGCACCTGCTGCATCATGCGGCTTTGGGCCCGGCGGCGCTGCAACTCCTTGATCTTCCCCTTTACCTGGGGGTCGCCTTCTAGTTGCTTGTACTCTTCCTTTACTTCCTGTTTACTCATCTTCATCTGGCGTTCATAGTCCCACCATTGATAGATGAAGTCCAAGGCCGCTAAGGCCACGAACGCGATACAGATGCGGATGACCATGCTTGCCGCCACCTGCACCAGATGGGCGCAGGCCGTGGACAGGTCCGTATACAGGTAGTTGGCACTCTCCAGGAACATATCCCGGATACTCATATAGATAATGACCAACAGAAGGGTGATCTTCAAGACCCCCTTCAAGGTCTCCACAAGGCTTTTCAGGGAAAACAGCCGTTTGAAGCCCTGGATGGGGCTAATCCGGTTGAACTTTGGCTTAATAGACTCCAAACTGACCAGAAAACGGGTCTGGGCAAAGGTCGCAGCCACAGCACAAATCACCGCAATTGCCACCACAGGCCCCACCGTTTTCAGCATCGTCACAATCCCTTGGACCGCCAGTTCATTGGACAAGCGGCCCACCTCCCGGGCCTCCTCTCCCACCGTATTCAGGCAGAAGATCATGAAACTGCCAAGTTGGTTGGCAAAGCCGGAGGCCAAGGCCCACAGGACAGCGAAGGTACCCAGCAAGCTGGTTACCGCCACCGCGTCCCGGCTCATAAAGACGTTACCTTTTTTTCGTTCGTCCCGTCGCTTTTTTGGCGTCGCTTTTTCAGTCTTGGAACCTTCGGCCAACGTCCATCCCCCCTTTGGCCACTATGCCGTACCCTGCCCCTCCTCTTGGGAGCGGTTTAAGGCGTATGCTTCCTCCATCTATGCCACAGCCCTCCCCGACCTACCTGGCGGTGAGGGTGAGCACCTCATGTAAGCTGTTGAGCATGAGGGCTTCCGCCTCCAGGAGAAACTCACTGAAGGGAGACATCAGCACCAGCAGCAGGGCAAGACCCACAATGACCTTCAACTCAATGTTGATGGCAAACACGTTGATCTGAGGGATAACCTTCATCAAAATCCCCATTCCCACCTGGGCAATGAGCTCCGCCGCCAAGATAGGCATACATAGCTTCACCGCCAGCACCGTACACTCCGCAAACAGCTCCAACAGCAGGTTGAGTGCCGGGACTGCCAGGGTCGCTTGGCCATAGGGAACAATCTGTTCGGAGGTTAAGAAGATACGCATCAGCGTCAGGTGCCCGCCTCCGGCAAAAAACAGCAGGGTCATTAGCCCGTTCAGCAACACGCCGCTGGCCGACAGGTTGGCCTGGGAACCAGCATCGTAGATCTGGTTCATGGTCATACCCATTTGGGTATCCACCATGGAACCAGCTAGTTGGGGGATATAAAAGAAGAAATTGAATACCATCCCCAGCAAAAAACCCAGAAACAGCTCCACAATCATCCGCAGGACCATGACGAGTATACTGTTGGGCATTTCCAGCGGTTGGGGCTCCGTAAAGGAGAACAGATATACTGTCAGAATGATTGCCATCCCCAAACGGATGTTTCCTGGAACGTTATTCCGACCCAAAATAGGGTTGAAGAGGATAAATCCGCTCATGCGGGCGCTGATGAATAGAAACAGCGTCAATGCCGCCCAATCAATCATGGATGCTCCTCTCGCGTTAGCTACTGATCAGCTGGAAAATATTGCGGGCATAATCTTGCAGGGTGCCCATCATCCAGCTTCCGCCCACCAGGAGTACCGTAACCACCACAATCAGCTTCAGGATGAAGGAGATGGTCTGCTCATGGATCTGGGTAACAGCCTGGAAAATGGCCACCACCACACCCACCAGCATACTTAACAGCAGCATCGGTGCACCTAGCTTGATACACACGCCTACGGCATCCCGCATAATCTCAGATACCAGCGTAGGGTCCATGGCTCACCCTCCTTTCCTCCTAAAAATCTAGTTCACGCTTTGGACCAGCGCAGAGAACAGCAACTGCCAGCCATTGAGTGAAACAAACAGCAGCAGCTTGAATGGAGTGGAAATCATGGCCGGTGGCAGCATGATCATACCCATGGACATCAACGTAGAGGAGACCACCACGTCAATGAGCAGGAAGGGGATGTACAGCAGGAAACCGATATAAAAGGCCTCCTGAAGCTCTTGGGTCATGAACGCCGGGACGATCAACCGCAAGGGCAAGGCCTTTGCCTGCTCCTGGGTGTCCGGCGCGTCCACATGTGCTAGCTCACAGAACATCGTCAGGGTATTCCATTCTGTGTTTGCCAGCATAAAATCCTTCAATGGGTCTGCGGCGCGGTCGATAAACTCTTCCGCCCCGATCTCCTGGTTGGTGTAAGGCTCCCAAGCCTCCGTTTGGATCCGATTCATCACCGGGTTCATGGTAATCAAGGTCAGGAACAATGCAATCCCGATCAAAACCACGTTAGGGGGCGTCTGCTGGGTGCCCAAGGCACTACGCATGAAGGAAAGGGAAATGATATAGCGGGTGAAGGATGTCATGATCACCAGCATAGAGGGCAAAAGCGCGATCATTGTGGTCAATGCCAGCACTTCCAGCGTCTGCACGCTGTCCCCATTGATCCTGATTAGACCATCTAACATCCTTTGTTCACCTCGGTTTCTTTTGCTGAAGTACGGTGCGCAGGGATTCCCGGAAATTGGGGGGCGGCGGCTGGTCCGTAGGGGGCTGATACAACGCTTCCGCCTCCTCCTGGCTCAATTCCGCCAGAAGGGAGACCCCCGACGAAGCAACGCCCAGCAGGAAGTATCGCTCCCCTGCCTGGATCAACTCCGCCGCCTGCTCTTTCCCCAGGGAGAGACGGGCCAGCACCTTAAATTGCCCATTCCCGCCGGACATCCCCCGGACCAAGCCGCCCCGGCCTACTACATGCCGCGTGAACAGGTAGGCCAACACGATGATGGCCACCACACACAGCAGCATCCAAAGCAGGGACAGCAGGCTCTGCATCCCCGGCATAAAATCAGGGTGCGCCCAGGATGGAGGTCACCGTTTTCAACACACGGTCAGGCTTAAAGGGCTTGAAGTCCTTAGCACCGGAGCGCACAGCATCCATGACCATGCTCTCCTGGCCCATGGCGGAGCACATCACCACATTTGCGTTGCCGTCCTTGCCACGAATGGCCTTCAGGGCTTCCAGGCCGTCCATATTGGGCATGGTGATATCCATGATCACCAGGTCAGGGCCGATCTCGCTGAACTTCTCCACAGCATCGGCACCGTCTACCGCCTCAAAGAGCTCGGTGTAGCCGTTCTTGCTCAGAGTGTCCATGATCATCTTGCGCATGAAAGCAGCGTCGTCTACTAACAAAATTTTCTTAGACATGGTAGTTCCATCCTTTTTCAAGTTATGTTGTATGCTTCGCCTTTCGGGTCTTGCGGTTTTACAAAGTCAGTTATTCCTTCGCCTTGCTGGCCAACATCTCAATCCCCGGTGTCTGCACGATCTCTGTGATCCGCACACCGAAGTTGTCCTCAATGACCACCACTTCGCCGCGGGCAATGATCTTTCCGTTGACAAACAGGTCCACCTGGTCCCCTGCCAGCTTATCCAGCACCACCAGGGAGCCCTTGGCAAATTCCAGGATATCCTGCACCTTCCGCCGGGCACGGCCGATCTCCACCGTGACCTGCAAGG
>CAJUCB010000053.1:12396-14511 GCA_910584805.1 uncultured Oscillospiraceae bacterium | reverse complement strand
TCCGCCCCCGCAGAATGCCCCCAGTGCCACGCAGCTGGCAGCAAGTTCGTGGAGCAGGGCCCCGAGATGGCTTGGGCTGCTGAGCACGTTGTGGGCGTGGCTGAGGGTGTGCCCGAAGATATTTTGGAAGATCTGCGCGCCAACTTCAATGGCGAATGTACCGAAGTGGGTATGTACCTGGCCATGGCCCGTGTGGCCCACCGGGAGGGCTATCCTGAGATCGGCCTGTATTGGGAGAAGGCAGCCTATGAAGAGGCTGAGCACGCTGCCAAGTTCGCCGAGCTCCTGGGCGAGGTGGTGACCCCCTCCACCAAGAAGAACCTGGAAATGCGCGTGGAGGCCGAGAACGGCGCTACCATGGGCAAGACCGACCTGGCCAAGCGCGCCAAGGCCCTGAACCTGGACGCCATCCACGACACTGTCCATGAGATGGCCCGGGACGAGGCCCGCCATGGTAAGGCTTTCAAGGGCCTGCTGGAGCGGTACTTCAAGTAAGAAAATCAATCGTAAGGAAGCGGGTGGAGCATTGCTCCGCCCGCTTTCTCTTGTTCTTTTCTTATTCCCTGTTGTTCTGGCTTATCCTAGTTTCTATAAAGCTTGTACCTTGCGGAAATTGTACTTTTTTGTATCCTATTTATCAATTGTGAACTCTACTCCGTTCCGAGAGCAATACATGAGATCACTTTTCTTTGAATCCCTATATAAGAGAACATAACAATCAAATACTTTATTATTATCAGCATGTATATACATTCTTCTGCTCATTTCGTTGGCGTAATCTTCTAAAACAGAAGCGGCACCATATTGAAATGATGAAAAAATTGCAGTAACATTCATGTTTCTATTATCATATTCGTATGAAACAGTAGAAAACATTTTGCATAGTTCTTGTGCCTCTGACCATGATGGGCTATGAGCTTCAAATGCCCGCACAAATGTTAAAAGTTCTTGCTTTGACTCTGCCCTTGCTGCTAGTTCATATTTGATTTCAGGGATAGCGATTGATATACCAACCAAAAAAACAATAGAAACAAAAATTATCGCTTTTTTTCTAATGGTCTTTAAGGTAGCCTTTCGTTTAGCTGCTTTTTGTTTTCGCTCTTCTTCTTCCTTTCGTGCTTGCTCTTCTTTGGCCAGTCTAGCTTTCTGCACGGCCTTTATCCGCTTCTCCGCCGCATCCTCTAATTTCGCCAAATCAAAGGCAGACAAAGTGGTGGCATTTCGCTGGCAGTTATAGCAAGCTTCATCCCCTATGCGGTTCCAGCACCCACAAACACATCGCCACAGGTCTTTTTCTTCTTGATATAAACAAGAGCCACCATAGGTCATTTGAAATTGTTTAACCAATTCATGGTTTTTTAATGAAACCGCTAGAGGGATAGTTGATGGGAGTTTCTCCCAAGGCTTCCCTTCATCATTCCATGTTGTGTTGTCAGAAAAAATCACTTTTGTAACAACTACAGAAAATGCACGGGTTTCTGACAAAGGTAAGGGAATGGGTGTCTGCTCTCCAAAGTCCTGATTGCGCTTTACCGCAAGGTCTAAATATTGAAAGTCTATACTTTCCCCTAGAGGTGCGTTCACTGTATCAAAGGTAGGAAGACGCACAGTTATGGCTTTTATCGTTTTATCTGCAATACTCTGTATTTTCAACTGTGCCAACACACTGTTTGTTTGTATATCTTTCAAAATTGCGCCTGCCATAATAATGACAGGCGCACCTTCCGAATACAATAGTTCGGGGAGAGAAAAAACTCGTGTGTATCGTTCGCTCATGTTATACACCTTCCTTATAGTTTAGGCAGTTGATTGGATGCCGCTGGACCAACCCCTGTTGTGGATCGATCAGGTAAGGCAACCACCATTAGCCACCCGGCAAGTCCTAGCCAAAAGCAATACCAGAAGTAGCTTTTTTGTTTATATCCTTTTGATACTGCAATTTCATCGAATGCAGATGCGGCAATATAAGAAATTATAATGGCTATGGCAATAGGGATTATACAATACAAAATAATGCCCATAAATTATCTCTCTTTCCTTCACTTAATAATGTTTATAGCCTGAGGTCGGGAGTGCGATATACTCCCGACCTTTTTGTGCTTTCGTATATTCTAG
>CAJUCB010000053.1:0-12362 GCA_910584805.1 uncultured Oscillospiraceae bacterium | reverse complement strand
ATCCAGAGGTCTACCTCTGCCTCAATAGAGGCTTGCAGTATTTCGAGTTGGTCGGATTGAATATCTTCAAGGTCAGAAAATTCCCATGCACTTTCTCCTGTTCCAACAATATTATAGTTACAAAGTGTATTGTATGAAGCTGCCAAATCAAATAAATACTGTTTTAGAGTTTGAAGGTCAGAAAAATCTTGGCAAAGGCTCGCAGCAGTTCTAAAGTGATTGGCAACAACTTTAAGCTGGGCCTGCTCTTGTTGTAGCACAGTGGCAATTTCTCCCCAAGTTGTGGCTGAACTTACACCTGCTAGTGATGATTCAATGGCATGAATGTGTGTGTCCAGTCCGGTTGAATAAGCCTCTAAGACGGCAATTATATCATCAAGAGATGCTGTTCTTTCGCTGGAAGAAGGAGCTTGCAACAATTCTATTAAAGTATAGCTGCTTCCTTTTGGGTTTACTTGTAAAGCACGATAGGAAATGATGGCTACATCGCCACGGGTAAAGCTAGATGCCGCATTATATTCTCCATTGGTAAACCCAATCCTGTCAGAGAGCTCCCATGCTTGGTTCCATTGAAAGTCTGTTCCGTCGCGATAGGCAAGTGCACGTAAAACAAAGGTAATGTATTGAGAGGCCGTAACCGGAGAGGAACCGCTGAACTTGTCCAGCGCAGTGCCAGCGGCCAGGCCATGGGCATAGGCATACCCTACATAGGGCTTTGCCCATGGCTCCACATCGGTGAAAGGTGTTGCCCAGGTCTGGCTTTGTGCCTCTTTTTCTTTGCCTAGGAGGCGGACAAGCATGGTGACGGCTTCATTGCGTGTAGGGGAGCGATCAAGATCAAAATTTGGATTCCCGTTAGCATCTGTGCCAGTGCCATTGAACAATCCTAGTTCATAAAGGGACTGCGCGGCATTGCTTGCTTCGGGGGTTACTGCAAATGTGGCAGGAAGGAGGGAAAATACCAGTAGAAATGTGAGGAATAGTACGAATGATTTCTTCATGAAATGGTTACCTCCTTTAATTATCTTCGGTTGGAACTGTGTAAGACAAAAAACCTAGATCCGCTATACTAATGTCTAATTCAGTTTCTGTGAGAGCACTGCATAGAAAAACAATAATATCGGAGATAACTTGTGATGAAAGGTCATCAGTAAAACTTGACTCTACACCTTCTGTGATTTTGTGTGAAGTCCATGAAAAATCTGTTCCATCTTGGTAGGTTGCTCGATTGATGGAACCTTTACCGCTTTCCTTGGCTGTAATACCCAAGTAGCGGTAAGTAGCTGAGAGTTCAATAGGACAATCAACGGTTTCCTCTGCATGGGGTAAAGTTAAGACAAAATCTGCGTTTCCAGAAGCGTAAAGAGAATCAATTTCTACAAAAATGCCAACTAAAATAGTGTCATTGTCTTTTGCTTCCAGATGAAATGTGCGTATTTCATCTTCTTTTTCTATAGGACCTTGTTCAACCAGATAGTCATAAAGTATTTGCCAGTAATCGACTGTTACTGGTTCAACAGAGTCACCACAGCCCGAAAGAAAAAGCATCGGAAGCATGGCAATCAGGAACAGGGCCAAAGGGACTAATTTTTTCATAATGAAACACTCCTAACTCTTTTGTTTTCTATGGAATTAAAATCCCTATTATTGGTGATTATACATCCTATAAATCCCATTGTAAAGAAAAATATATCTTTATTTTCCTTTGGATTGCATAATACTGGATTTATAATATGCGGATGGAGGAAAGCGATATGGATTACATTGACTGGTTCCCCAGACGGCTTAGTGAGCTGCGCATTCAACGTGATGTCTCGGCAAGGGATATGAGCTTGTCCCTAGGACAGAGCGAAAGCTATATCAACAAAATTGAAAATAAGCGAACGTTGCCATCTATGTCGGGATTTCTCTATATCTGTGAATACCTTGGAATCAGTCCGCAGGAGTTTTTTGATACGGAGGTGAGGGATATCCAGAAATCGAAGGAAATTTGGAGGGAATTAGGGAAGTTGACACCTGTACAAGCGGAGCATGTCCTTCAGATCATTAAAGATATCACAGAGAAAGCATGACCATTCTTAAACGGAGTGGTCATGCTTTTGTATTGATTAAAAACCATCGATCCCCGGAAAAAGACATAGAAACAGCGCAGGCGGCATGGGAGGAGAATGCCGTCTGCGCTGAGTGGACGTATTTAGGATGCTACGGTATCCTCCGCGTCCCAAAACCCCAAATCCCCCAAGGTGACGCCGCTTTCCCGGAAAAGCATCTCCACCGCCGCCGGCAGGGTCTGGATGGCCTGCATATCCCGAGGGCTATAGGCTTCGGAGAGCTGCCGCTGAGGGAACACGCATTGGCGGTCCTGCCACTGTGTCACAGGCAGATCCACGCTGCGGTTCTGGGCGTAGTTGCACAGGAACAGGGAGGCGTTGCCCTGGAAAAAGGTGGGGGCGCCCAGGCGTTGGAGCCCCAGGAAGCTGGTCTCGGCATAGCTGCTGTTCTCCTCTAGGGTGATGGAGTAGACCCAGCTCCCCAAGGTCTCCGAGGCCCTGCCGCAACCCAAGACTAACCGGCCCCCCTGGTCCAGGGCGGCATAGCGGGTGATGCTTCCGGCCTGGGTGAGGGCGCTGTTGTAGGTGATCACGGCGCCGCCGTCATCCATGGGGGTGTAGGGGGCGCCGTGGCTGGCGATGTAGGACCGCAGGGCGGCAAAGGCACAGTGGCGGCGCTGAAGGGCGGCGTCCCGGTAGTGCCCCAGGCTCCGGAACAGGGGCAGGGCAGAGGCGGGGAAGCCTGCCTCCAAACGGGCCACGGCCATTTGATAGCGCTGTTCTTGGCTGGCTTCCAGGCTGGGCTGTGCGCAGGCGGTGAGGATAAGGGCCAGGGCGGCGATGAGGCATAGGGATCGTTTCATAGTCAGTCCTCCTACTTCGTAAAGCTTTGGGGAAAACGCCGGGCCCACGGCCCCACCGTTGCTTTTCCCGCCAAACCTTGTTACAATAGAGCTCAGAAAAGAATGGGAACCATTCAGGATATGAAAGCAATGAGGAAGTGAGACTATGAAGCTGCTGGTGATTGACGGAAATTCCATCGTCAACCGGGCTTTTTTCGGCATCCGCCCCCTGAGCAACAAGGAGGGCTTTCCCACCCAGGCCATCTTTGGCTTCTTGAACATTTTGCGCCGCATGGTGGACGAGGTGGACCCCGACGGCTTGTGCATCACCTTTGACCGGAAGGAGCCCACCTTCCGCCACCTGGCCTATGAGGGGTACAAAGCCCAGCGGAAGAAGATGCCCGAGGAATTGGCGGTACAGATCCCTATGCTCAAGCAGGTGTTGGATGCAATGAACATCCCCTGTTATGAGATGGCGGGGTGGGAGGCCGACGACTTGATCGGCACCATTTCCCGCAAGTGCGAGGCAGCGGGCTGGGACTGCCGCATCGCCACCGGGGACAAGGATTCCCTTCAGCTCATCACCCCCCACACCTATGTGGAGCTGGTGACCACCCGCAGCGGCAAGACCACCACCCGGGAGATGGACCCGGATACCTTCCGGGAGGAATATGGCTTCGACCCCATACACATCATTGACCTGAAAGCTTTGATGGGGGACGCCTCCGACAACATTCCCGGGGTGAAGGGGGTGGGGGAAAAGACGGCCATGGGTCTGGTGCAGATGTACGGCTCCATCGACCACCTCTATGACCACCTTCCCGACGTGGTCACTGCCCCAGATACCCCCGCTAAGCCTGCCATGGTAAAAAAGCTCACCGAGGGGCGGGAGAGTGCCTTCCAGTCCTATGAGTTATGTACCATCCGCTGCGACGCGCCCTTGGAGTTCGCGCCGGAGGATACCCTGCGCAAGCCGGTGAACGCTGGCCCTCTGCGGGCGCTGTTGGAGAAGTTGGAGCTGTTCAAGCTCATCACCCAACTGGGTTTGGATACCGTCCACGCCCCGGCGACCCAGGAGGCCGCCCCCGCCACCACAGCCCAGCTGTGCCCTCTGGCCACGGCAGAGGATTTGGCCCAGGCCTTGCCCCGCTGGGAGGCGGCGGAACATGTGACCGTGCTGGCCCAACCGGGCCTCACAGGGGTGGCGGTGTACCTGGGGCAAGAGGGGGAGATGCTCTGGACGGCGGAGGAGGCGAGTTACCAGGGGGACTACCCGGCGCTGCTCTCGGCGCTGTTCTCCGGGAAGGTCAAAAAGGTGGCCCACGGGGTCAAGGAGCTGTGCCGGGCCCTGGCGGAGCGGGACCAGCCCTATGAGGGCTTTGTCTTTGATACCGAGCTGGCGGCCTACCTCTTGGATCCCACGGCGGGGAGCTATGAACTGCGCAAGCTGGCGCAGTCCTACTTTACTGAGGATCTAGCAGAGCCTACCACCAGTGGAACTTGGTATGGGGATGCCGTCTGGGTGGAGGCCCTTTGGGGGGTTCTCCGACCCAAACTGGAGGAATTGGGCCTGAGGGGGGTGTTGGAGCAGATCGAGCTGCCCTTGTGCCCTGTGCTGGCGGAGATGGAGAAGCAGGGGATGCTGGTGGACCGGGCGGCTTTGGAACAGTTTGGCGAAACATTGCGGGAGGAGATCGCCGCCTTGGAGAAGGAGATATTTGCCCAGGCCGGGGAGCAGTTCAACCTGAACTCCACCCAGCAGTTGGGAAAAATCCTCTTTGAAAAGCTGGGCCTGTCCCCCATCAAAAAGACCAAGACGGGCTACTCCACCAGCGCCGAAGTGTTGGAGAAGCTCCGTCCCGCCCACCCTATGATTGACAAGCTCTTAGAGTACCGGCAGCTTACCAAGCTGAACTCCACCTATGTGGAGGGCCTGGCCCGTGGGATCGGCCCAGACGGGCGCATCCACACCTCCTTCCAGAATACCGTCACCGCCACCGGGCGCTTGTCCTCCACGGAGCCAAATTTGCAGAATATCCCTGTGCGCACCCCTCTGGGGGCTCAGCTGCGGACCATGTTCATCGCCCCCCAGGACTGGGTGCTGGTGGATGCGGACTACTCCCAGATCGAGCTGCGATTGCTGGCCTGCATCTCTGGGGATGAGCGGATGATCCAGAGCTTCCTCTCCGGGGAGGATGTCCACACCCATACCGCCGCCCAGGTGTTCGGCCTGCCGCCGGAGGAGGTGAGCCAGGAGCTGCGCCGCCGGGCTAAGGCGGTGAACTTCGGCATCGTCTACGGCATTTCTGGCTTTTCCTTGGCCCAGGATATCGGGGTCAGCCAGAAAGAGGCCAAGGAGTACATGAATAGGTATTTGGAGACCTTCGCGGGGGTCCGGGCCTATATGTATGAGATCAAGGAGCAGGCCAAGAAGGACGGCTACGTGGCCACCCTCATGGGCCGCCGCCGCTGGCTGCCGGAGCTGCGCTCTGCCAACTTTAACCTCCGGTCCTTTGGCGAACGGGTGGCCTTGAACATGCCCATCCAGGGTACGGCAGCGGACGTAATGAAGCTGGCCATGATCCGGGTGGCCCAGGCTTTGAAGGAGCAGGGGTTGGAGGCCCGGCTGGTGTTGCAGGTCCACGACGAACTCATTGTGGAGTGTCCCCAGGGGGAGGCTGACAAGGTAAAAGCTTTACTGGAGGAAGAGATGGAGAAAGTAGTGGAACTGGCAGTGCCCCTCACTGCTGACGCCGGTGTGGGCCGGAGCTGGGGGGAGGCTAAGGCATGAACTATACGTTGGTACCCATGGACCGCTCCCACCTGGCTGGGGTGGCGGAGCTGGAACGCCTGTGCTTTGCCACCCCTTGGAGCGAGGCTATGCTGGCAGAGGAGTTGTACAACGATACCGCATCCTTCATTGTGGCTGAGGGGGAGGACGGGAGTGTGCTGGGTTACGCAGGCCTCCATGTGATTTTAGATGAGGGCTATATTGATAATGTGGCGGTCCGCCCGGACTGCCGCCGCCAGGGCATTGCGGACCGGCTGCTGGATGTGTTCTGCCGTTTCGGGGAAGAAAAGCTGGCGTTCCTAACCTTGGAAGTCCGTCCATCCAATGAGGCTGCGGTGGCCCTGTACCGGAAGCACGGCTTCCAGGAGGCCGGCCGGCGGCGGGACTATTATGAAGCCCCCAAAGAGGATGCCCTCCTGTTGACCCGGCAGTTTGGGAGAAAGGAAGAAAGCCTATGATAATACTTGCGGTAGAATCCTCCTGTGATGAGACGGCGGTAGCCTTGGTGAAAGACGGGCGGGAGGTGTTGGCGGACTGCATCGCCTCTTCTGTAGAAATGCACAAGCTTTACGGCGGTGTGGTGCCGGAGATCGCCTCCCGGAAGCACATTGAGGTGATTGCAGACCTGGCAGATGCGGCCTTGGAGAAAGCGGGGGTCACCCGGGGGGAGATCGACGCCGTGGCAGTGACCTACGCCCCTGGGCTCATCGGCGCGGTGCTGGTGGGGGTGAACTTTGCCAAGTCTGTGGCCTATGCCCTGGGGGTGCCGCTGATCCCGGTCCACCATGTCCGGGGGCACATCGCCGCCAATTATATCGCCCATCGGGAGCTGGAGCCCCCCTTCGTCTGCTTGTGCGTCTCCGGGGGCACCTCCCTGATTGTGGACGTGCGGGGTTACACGGAGATGGAGATTTTGGGGGCCACCCATGACGACGCGGCAGGGGAGTGCTTTGACAAGATCGCGCGGGTGATGGGCTTAGGCTATCCCGGTGGCGGCCCCTTGGACCGGGCTGCCCAGGGGGGGGATGACAAGGCTTTTTCCTTGCCAGCTGTTCACGTCCAGGATGCCCCCCTGGATATGTCCTTTTCCGGCCTGAAAACTGCCATGCTGAACCAGATCCACAAAATCCAACAGAAAGGGGAGGCGCTGCCGGTGGCAGACTTGGCGGCCTCTTTCTCCGCCGCTGTGAGCCGGGAGTTGGTGCCCCGGACCATGGAGGCGGCTGAGATGTTGGGCTATGGGAAGGTGGCCGTAGTGGGGGGCGTGGCGGCCAATTCCCGGATTCGTAGAGAGCTGGAAGCTGCCTGCCGAGAGAGGGGGATTTCCCTTTACCTACCGCCGTTAAAGCTCTGTGGAGACAACGGTGCGATGATCGGCAGCCAGGGATATTATGAGTATTTGGCAGGGAATCGAGGGGGTACGGATTTGAACGCCTATGCCAACCGGGAGATTTCTTTGGGGTAACACTGTGGACAAAGTTGGGGAGAATGGGGAAAACTATAAACAGTTGTGCACAAGTTTTCCACAGGGGTGTGGAAAACCCGGTGGAAAGTGTGGATAACTTTTTGTAGAATCCAGAGGCAAAAAGTTGATGATTTTCTAGGCTGACTCAGGATAGCAAAGCTTCCTTATACGAATTGTATTATAGGAATTTTATCCTTGACGAATTCTGCCCCCCGTGGTATAATAATCCCCGCTGATTCCCCCTTGCTACTGTGGCTCAGTTGGTAGAGCAGCTGATTCGTAATCAGCAGGTCGCCGGTTCAAGTCCGGCCAGTAGCTCCAGGTTGTGTTGATGAAAAAGACGCAAACGAAAAATCCACACTTTTGTGTGGATTTTTTGCATATTACGTTCTGTCGTTCATCCCATTGTGCACAGTGGAGGGATCAGTGCGAAAAGTATGTGGCAAAATACCAACGATCTAAAAGATGGTGATGTAAGGAACATCCCTCGGAGCAAATTAGGACTTGCACCAGAAGATGTTCTTTTTTGATTTAGAGAGATCGATTATGTTTTTATGGTGTGGTTGCTCCATGCTGTGAATGCCTGCATGGAAAATCTGGGCAGTAGGTGAAGTTGAATATCATACTGCGCGAGAAACTTGCTGAACTTACAAAAAACGGCGCCCCAATGCACACGCATTGGGGCATATTTTATAAAAAATAAAAGCGCTAACATACTAACTGGACGACGTGGAAAATTCTTCCTACGCTAGGCGTAGGAGGGATTTTATGATAGATTTAGTCGAAACAGGAAAGAATATTAAAAATATTAGGCTGTCAAAGGGTCTCAGTCAAGAAGCACTGGCCCTGGACTCAAACCTGAGCCCCAAATGGTTGGATAACATAGAAAAAGGGAAAACCAATACGACCACAGATACCATCCAGCGCATCGCAGAGTCTTTGGGGGTTGCGCCCATGGCCTTGGGTATCCTGTCGCTAACGGATGAGGAAATCCTATCCATGGTCAGGAAAGCAAAAAAGCTATCAAAGAAAATACCAGAGAATATCTCCATGGGGGAGACCATTGTGTTGTTGAGGAAGGAACGGAAGCTCACCCAGCTACAGTTGTCAGAGCTGTCGAAGGTAAGCCAGGCCCGCCTGCGGGATATCGAACACGGCTGCGCCAACACCACCATTGACCGCTTGGAGCGTATAGCGGCTGCATTGGGAATGAACCTGTTTGCACTGAGTATCCTGGCCATACCTACGGAGGATATTCTAGAGCAGGTCCACCAGGCAAGGACGGTACATAGAGAAAAACTGGCTGCAAGTGGTAAGCTTGCAGCCAGGGAGGAGCTTATATAACGAGCCTAGCTCAGTCACTGAGGGCGTTTTTCTGGGAGACGGGGGCTTTGCGCTCGTAGCAGGCAAAGGCCTCGTCTATCATGCCCTGGTCAGGCTTTCTGGTGAAGATACTGACCACGG
This sequence comes from uncultured Oscillospiraceae bacterium, assembly GCA_910584805.1. Classification (GTDB taxonomy): domain Bacteria; phylum Bacillota; class Clostridia; order Oscillospirales; family Oscillospiraceae; genus Evtepia. Next base: position 3,749 of record CAJUCB010000053.1, on the reverse strand, counting down.
GGACGATCACCAACCCTGCCAGCATGGCGAAGGCACCACAGTTGATGGGGGACTGAAGCAGGGCGGGGAAGGCGGAGCGGCAGGCCATGTTCAGGATCATGATTCCCGCACCAAAGACGAAACTGGCCCAGCAGGCGGCCTTGGTGGTTTTTTTCCAATAGAGGCCATAGAGGAAGGGGGCCAGGAACGCCCCCGCCAGGGCCCCCCAGGACACGCCCATCAGCTGGGCAATGAAGCTCACAGACTGCTTGTACTGCACGATGGCGATGGCCATAGAGATAAGCACGAACACCACAATGAAGCAGCGCATGATAAAGACGGACTTCCTGTCGTCCATGTTCTTCACCAGGTTGTCCTTCAAAAGGTCGATGGTCAGGGTGGAGGAGGAGGCAATCACCAGGGAGGACAGGGTGGACATGGAGGCGGAGAGCACCAGGATTACCACAATGGCGATGAGGAGCTCCGGCAGGGTAGAGAGCATGGCGGGGATGATGGCGTCGTAGCCATCCTTGGCAATGTCCACCTGGTCGGAGAACAGCCGCCCGAAGCCCCCCAGGAAGTAGCAGCCCCCAGACACCACAAAGGCGAAGAGGGTGGAGAGGATGGTGCCCTTGTGGATGGCGTCCTCGGATTTAATGGCGTAAAACTTCTGCACCATCTGGGGCAGGCCCCAGGTACCCAGGCTGGTGAGGATCACCACCCCCAGGAGGTTTACCAGGTCCGGGCCGAAGAAGGAGGTAAAGATGCCGGGGATGTCGCCATGGACGGTCTCCGTGTCCACTACAGTGGCCAGACCCTGAATGGCGCTGTACAGCCCGCCCTGGCTGTTCAGGACAGCGGCGATGATCACGCAGATGCCCACCAGCATGATACAGCCCTGGATGAAGTCGTTGATGGCGGTGGCCATGTAGCCCCCGGCGATGACGTAGACACCTGTGAGCACCCCCATCAGGAGGATACACACGGTATAGTCGATGTGGAAGGCCATACCGAACAGCCGGGACAGGCCGTTGAACAGGGAGGCAGTGTAGGGGATGAGGAAGAGAAACACGATGATGGACGCGCCGATTTTCAGCCCCTTACTCTGGAACCGCTGCCCAAAGAACTGGGGCATGGTGGCGGAGTTGAAATGCTGGGTCATGATCCGGGTCCTGCGGCCCAGGATGGCCCAGGCCAGCAGGGAGCCAATGAGGGCATTTCCGATGCCTGCCCAGGTGGCGGCCATGCCATATTTCCAACCGAACTGGCCGGCGTAGCCCACGAACACCACGGCGGAGAAGTAGGAGGTGCCGTAGGCAAAGGCGGTCAGCCAGGGGCCCACAGACCGGCCACCCAGGACGAAGCCATTGACATCGGTGGCATTTTTCCGGCAGTATAGGCCGATGCACACCATCACGGCGAAGTAAGCGATGAGCAAGATGAATTTCATAAGGAAGCCTCCCATGTTCTCTTTTGAGCTTTAATGCTTTTTAACTTTAACACTAAAAAGAAAGGAAGTCAAGGGCTTTCTCGCTTTTTCAACAAAAGATGCCTTGCTGGCCTTGGTTGGATCGTCTTGATTTTGGGTTTCCCATGGCATATAATAAGGGCAGGATTTGAGGAAAGGTGGCGTTTGCGATGGAAAGTACCTTGGCGTTCCAAGAGGAGCTTTGGGAAGAACGAGTGGATGGGCAAATCGTAGCCATGTCCCCCCGTCCCTCCCCCAATCACAACCGGGTGGCATTCAACATCGCCCGTATCTTTGCCAACTACTTGGATGGACGGACCTGTGAGGCAATTGCGGACGGTACGGACCTCTACTTGGATGAGGAAAACCACTTTATTCCGGATATGATGGTGGTCTGTGACCCAGAACAGGTGGGTGGGGATGGTGTCCACGGTGCGCCGGATCTTGTGGTGGAGGTCTTGTCCCCCACCACAGCCAAGCATGACCGAGGACGCAAAAAGGACGCCTATGAGCGAAACGGTGTTCGGGAATATTGGCTGGTAGAACCTGTAAGCAAAATGGTGGAACAGTATGTGTTACAGGAAGGACAATTGCGGCTCCATGAGGTGTATGCAGTCCATCCGGAGGTGATGCTGGCCAAAATGACGGAGCAGGAGCGCTTGGCAGTGAAAAAGGAATTTCGGTGCAGCCTCTATGAGGATCTCTCCATCCGCTTGGAGGATATCTTCCGGCGCGTACTTTGATTGCCATAAATTACTATAACGTGTGGGAAACGACGCGAAAGCCGCCTGCCGGGGGATGCCCCAGCAGGCGGCTCTGCCTGTCAAAATACATCATTTGTTGTCAGGTTACTGCTTTCCCTTTACCAGCGCCACCACGGCCAGCAGGGCGCAGATTAGGCACCAGCCGGCCCAAATCCGCAGGTCGCTGTAACTCCCTGCCATGGTAAAGCCCACCAGAGTGCCCAGGCCGTAGAGGATCAGTACCGCGATATTTCCTCCCTTGCCGCCCTTCCGGGAGGCGATGGAGACGATACCGCCCACCAGCAGCATGACCGCCACCAAGATGCCTGCGGTGCCACTGACCTCGCCGTTGCCTTCCATGGCGTTGACCATCCCGGCTGCACCGGATTGGAGGACAACAAAGACCGACAGGACGATAGAGAGGATACCTGAGACCAATTTCCATACTTTCATCGTAGATACCCCCTTGCTTTAGGCCAGTGTTGCTGGATCGAAGTCCATGGTGAGCTTGTCATCAGACCAACTGAACGCTTCGGAAAGTTCAAACTCCACAAGGGAGGTTTCGCTGGTCATAAGAAAGGCATGTTGAATGTCCAAGGTGGTGCCAGGTCTTACCTCCTTGGATGCGTTGTCAGAGCTGTAGTTGGGGTTATCATAAAGATATTCGCTCTCCAACTGAACGCCGTCCTGGAAGGCCTTTTCATACATAGCCGCCATGGCGCTGGTTGTGTCCTCGCTGTTGTTCGTCCAGGCGTAGGTGATTACAATCACCGGGGCTCCATCGTGGTTTTTCGTCAGAACCGCGCCTTTGACCTCTACGTGGAAGTTGCCCAGGTCGCCAACGCCTGCTGCCGCGGGAGGTTCTGCTTCCGTCTGAGCGGTTTTTTCCGCATCCCCGCTGCTTTCCCCCTGGCTGCTCTGGGGCTGGCTGGATGCGTCCGTTTCGCTGGGTTCTCCCCCACAGGCTGCCAGGGAGAGCACCAGGGCCATGGCGAAGAGCAGGGCCCAAATTCGGTTTTTCATACTCCTTTTCTCCTTTGTTCAGATTCCAACGCGGCCCCGGCCTGGGCGGGAGCGGCCGCCTCCCGCCCAGTGTACGGGCCTCGATGGAAACATAAAGGCGGTGTCGAGCTTTACTCTCAACACCGCCTTGATAAAATCAACGCAACGCACAACGACCACACCCCTTCCAGCAGAAAGCGCCTCTTGAAAAAGCCAGCTGAAACGGGTATAATAACGCCATGGTATAGTCTTTTGGACTACTGTGCTGAGTGCCTATCTCACTCGTACAGGGCTGTGGGATGCGCCAACATCCCGCAGCCTGCCGCATTTATGTCTCCATAGCTACTATAACCGATGCTGGACAGAATTTCAAGGGATTTTATGAAATTTGAAGCTTTTTGACAGACAAGAAACCGCCTGCCGGGTCAACTCCCTGGCAGGCGGCCGTTTCATCTCTAGGTTGTTTAGGATTTGGTGGCCCAGTTCCCAGTGGCCATGGCGGTGAGGTAGGCGTTGATGAAGCCGTCCAGGTCCCCGTCCATGACGCCGTTGACGTT
>CAJUCB010000052.1:10388-14646 GCA_910584805.1 uncultured Oscillospiraceae bacterium | reverse complement strand
GTCTTTTTGCCAATGCCCGGCAGGCGGGCGAACTGTTCCACCAGTTTTTCCAGGGCAGGGGGGAAATACTCCATGGGTCAACTCGTTCCTTTCAGCTTTGATGCACTTGATACAGCGTTATGCGCCCCGGAGGGTGCGGATGGCCGCTGCCGGGTCCGCCGCGCCGTAGACGGCGCTGCCCGCCACCAGCACGTCCGCCCCCGCTTGGATCACCTGAGGGGCTGTCACTGGGTCCACCCCGCCGTCCACCTCCAAGTGGCAGGCTGGGTTGTATGTGTCGATATACTGCCGGATGGCCGCGATCTTGGGCAGCTGGTCCGCCATAAACTTTTGGCCGCCAAAGCCCGGCTCCACGGTCATCACCAGGATCAGGTCCACGTCCTTCACGTAGGGCAGCACCGCTTCCGCGGCGGTGATGGGCCGCAGGACGATGCCTTTCTTCACCCCCCGGCGGTCCATAGCCTCCAAGGCCGCCCGGATGCCCGGGGGCATATCCGCTTCCAAGTGGACCGAGAGCAGGTCCGCCCCGGCATCGGCAAAGGCGTCGATGTAGCGCACTGGCTTCTCAATCATCAGGTGGACATCCAAAAACTTGTCCGTCACCCGGCGCAGGGACTTCACCACCGGTACCCCGATGCTGATGTTGGAGACGAACATGCCGTCCATCACATCCACGTGCAGCCAATCCGCCGATTGGACCCGCTGGACCTCCTGGCCCAGTTGGGTGAAATCCGCCGAGAGGATCGAAGGGGCAATTTTGATCATAATGCATCCGTCCTTTCTCCACAAGCCAGAGCCGCCGGGCCGCCCCAGGGGACAAACACAAACCCTCCCCCCGCCGCATAGGATACGGCAAGCGGCGGCAGGGAGCTTTCCCCGCCCAGGAGCACCGGGAACACTGTCGGTCTCCCCTCTCTCCCCGGACGGCCCCGACGGCCACGGCCCGGACAGCCCGCCGCATCATATATATGGAATGGGCTGCCTGCCCGCCCTGGACAGGCGGCCCATTCCAAAATTCTGCGTCAAACTGCTTTTTCTCCATTTTATCTGTCTTTTTCCTCCCTGTCAATGGCAATGAGTCCTTGACATGGAATCTCTCTATGGTAAAATAATATGGATATTATGCCCTGTTTTTCGACAAGCTAACAGAAGCCCCCATCCCAGCCACAAAAAAAGCCCGTTTCGTGCTTTGTAAGGAGGTCCTTCCGTGACCACATTCAAAAAGCGTTCCGTCCTCCCCATCTATGCCATTGCCCTGGTGTGGGTGATCTTCACCCTGGTCCACCCCCTCTATAAGGTGTCCGACTATGTGACGGTGATTCTCCTCTCCGCCATCGTCTTTCTGGTGGCCAAGGGCATTTGGCCTACCCAGCGCTATGAGCTCCCTGACCCCAACGCCGATTTGGAGGCTGCGGCCGAGGAAGACACGGTGGAAGAGGACGCGGAGAAGGAGGCGGAGCCCGTCTCCACCGGCGACCCCAAGATCGACGCCCTCATCCAGGAGAAGGACCGGGCCTTAGGGGAAATCCGCCGCCTGAACCACGCCATCTCCGACCCCAAGCTCTCCGAGCAGATCAACGACCTGGAATCCACCACGGCGAAAATCCTGGATCACGTGATCTCCTCCCCGGAGAAGCTCCCCCAGATTTGGAAGTTCATGAACTACTACCTGCCCACCACCCTGAAAATCCTCAACGCCTACGACCGCATGGGGGCGGCAGGGGTGGCCGGGGAAAACATCGGCGGTACCATGGAGCGCATCGAGACCATGATGGACACCATCGTCTCCTCCTTCCACAAGCAGCTGGATGCCCTGTTCCGGGACGAAGCCATGGACATTGCCTCGGACATCACCGTAATGGAAAGCCTCCTGGCCCAGGAGGGCTTGAACAACGAAGGGCCCATGGTGGAAGAGGAAGCCCCCCAGCCAGAGCCGTCCACCCCGGAGCCGGAGGAGGATACCTCCCCAACCGAAGAACATGACCCTGACCCAGAGAAGCCCGACCCAGAACCAGAATCAGAGGAACGTGACACCACAGAGAGATAGATATAGAAAGGACCTGCGTTTATGGCTGACGATCTCATCCCTGAACTGACCTTGAATCCAGACTTCCCCCTGTCCGCCCCGGCGGCCCAAGAGGCCGCCAAGGCCCAGGAACCCCCCATCCCCGAAGCCCCCAAGGCACCTCTGCCCCCAGAGGATGCCCAGGCCCAGGAGGCTCCCCTGCCGGAGAGCGACCTGGATGAGTCCAAGCTCTCCGAAACAGAGCGCAAGGCGGTGGAGGAGTTTGCAAAGACCATTGACATCACCGACAGCAACGTCATCCTGCAATACGGCGCCGCTGCCCAGAAAAACGTCTCCGCCTTCTCTGAGCACACCCTCCAACAAGTCCGCACCAAGGACCTGGGGGAGATCGGTTCTGCCTTGGCGGAGCTGGTGCGGGAGCTCCAAGGCTTCGAGCCCGCCGAGGAGAAGAAGGGCTTTGCCGGCTTCTTCCACCGCAAGAAAAACCAGTTGGAGGCCATGAAGGCCGGCTACGCCAAGGTGGAGACCAACGTGGACAAGATCACCGAAAACCTGGAACTGCACCGCATCGCCTTGATGAAGGATGTGGCCAACCTGGACCAGATGTTCCAGCTCAACGCCAAGTATCAGAAGGAGTTGACGATGTACATCCTGGCGGGGAAAAAGCGCCTGGCACAAATCCAGGCGGAGCAGGTGGCCCCCCTGCGGGACAAGGCCGCTGCCACCGGCAGCCAGGAGGACGCCCAGGCCTACAACGACCTGGTGAGTCTGTGCAACCGCTTTGAGAAAAAAATCCACGACTTGGAGCTCACCCGGATCATCTCCCTGCAAATGGGCCCCCAGACCCGGCTGCTGCAAAACAACGACACCTTGATGATCGAAAAAATCCAGTCCAGCCTGGTGAATACCATCCCCCTGTGGAAGAGCCAGATGGTCCTGGCCCTGGGGCTGGAACACGCCCGCCAGGCCACCGCTGCCCAGAACGCCGTGACGGAGATGACCAACACCCTGCTCAAGCAGAACGCCGACCTCCTCAAAACCGGCACAGTGGAGACCGCACGGGAGGCCGAACGGGCCATCGTGGACCTAGATACCCTCCGCCACACCAACCAGCAGTTGGTGGACTCCCTGGATGAGGTGATGCGCATCCAGAACGAAGGCAAGCAGAAGCGCCAGGAGGCGGAAGTGGAACTGGCAAAAATCGAGGGTGAGCTGAAGCAAAAGCTGTTGGAGCTGCGCAGTTGAGCCCCCGCAAGACCCTCCCGGTACAAGTTGGGCCGGGGACTCTTTTGGGAGGTGCCAAATGAATTTTTTGAAAAAAACCCCCGTAGCCGTGGTGCTCACCCTGCTCATCGTGGCCCTGTGCTGCGTGTGGGGCTATACCCGCTCCGCCCCCGCCGCCCCCTCTGACGAGCCCAGCCACAGCGAAAACCGCCGGGCCGGGGAGAGCAACCTAAACTACTATCTGGGCTGGATTGACGACGGGGCGACCCTCTTCTCCTTGGATACCCTGGATGCCCTGGCCCGCTATGACCTACAGTTGGACAACAGCTACGGCAGCCTAATCGCTGTCAAGACCGTCTGGCACCTCAGCGGGATGGACATTGAGACCTATGCCCAAAACACCGCCGACCACCTGAACCTGGGCAGCCGGGACCTACTCCTGCTCCTGGACGCCAACAGCAAGGACTGGTATGTAACCTACGGCGCTGGCATCCGCTCCTATGTGGAGGAGGACGACAGCCTGGGTTCCCTTTTTGCCAAGCACCTGGGGGAGGACTTCTTTGCCCAGGAGGACAGCGGCAACCAGGCGATCCTGGCTCTGTTCGGCAACCTGATCTCCTGGTATGAGGAGCATGTCCCACCCCTGGACGCCCCGGGGAACCCCATCTTCCACCTCTCCAGCAAGAACGGTGCTGCCAGCCTGGGCGGCATCCTCAGCGGGATATTCTTCACCCTAGCAGTGAACTTCTGGTGGATTGTACTCCTGTTCCTGGTGCTGTATGGCCTGGATAGTGTGCGCTTTAGCCGCTACTATACCCGCATCAAGCAGGGGGACGCCTCCAAGGCCTACCATCCCTTCCTCTTCTGGCACGCCCCTGGCTCCCGCTGGTTCCAGTTCATGACCCAGCAGGCGGAGAACCAGGAGGCTGACTCCGATGAAGAGGAGGAGAGCAACGACGAGGCGGAATCCACAGCCAGCGCCACCGAAGAGGCAGAGGAATCCCTAGG
>CAJUCB010000052.1:0-10378 GCA_910584805.1 uncultured Oscillospiraceae bacterium | reverse complement strand
CGATGAGGAGGAGGACGACCCCCTAGGCTCCGACGGCCCCACCGCCGGGGCGGGCGGCGGCAGCTATCGCCACGGCCCCGGTTACAGCACCGACCCCAATGAACCGGGCCCCTTCGCTCCCCGCTACAGCACAGACCCCAACGAGCCCGGCCCCTTTGGGCCCCGCTCCGCCAGCAAATAAACAAAGGCTTCCATTCCGCGGCGTTGGAATGGAAGCCTTTGCATTATTCCTCTGTGTGCCCACTGTCCTGTGCCGCCGGGGGCAGGGCCTCTTTCACCCCCACGCAGCGGTTGATCTTGGTACCCAGGTTGTGGAACTTCTCCTCATAATCCGTCATGATCCCCTGGATGCCCTGGGCGTGGAGGTCCCGGGTCACCTGCTCCAAGCGGTATCCAGCCTTGGGGAACTGCATCAGAGAGAAGGCAAAGAGGGGGGCATTGTCGGTCTTAAACTGGATCTCTCCCCCCTCCTTGAGCACAGACCGGTAGTGCAGCAAGAAGTCCCGATGGGTCAGGCGGCGCTTGGCGTGGCGGTTGGAGGGCCAGGGGTCGCAGAAGTTGATGTAAATCAAATCCACCTCGTCAGGGGCGAAAAACTTCGTCAGATCCGCGGCGTCAGCATCCACGAAAAACACGTTGTTCAGCTCCAACGCCCTGGCCCGTTCCATGGCCATCACCATGGCGTCGGGCACCCGCTCCACGGCCACAAAGAGGACCTCCGGGTGGGCAGCGGCGGTCTGACAGGTGAAGCGGCCCTTGCCGCAGCCCAGCTCTAGGCGCAGCTCCACGGCACCGGCTCTCAGGCCGCGCCAGTTTCCCCGCAAATCAGCGGGGTCCTGAATCAGCCAGGGGGAACAGCGCTCCATCCGTGGCTGTAAATTTTTCTTTCTTCTCATGCGCATGGTGGACATCCTCCCTTTTCACGTCTGGCTATTTTAACACAGTTTCCCGCCTTTGTCAGCCCGCTTTCTCCCCTTTTTCACCCTCTGTCCGTCAGGAAACTCTTGTCGAAGGGCAAAAAAAGCGGTATGATATAGAAAATCATTCTTTGGACAGAATGGGGAGGGGGGACAACCATGGGTATCCACAACGGCCATCGGGATCGGATGCGCCAGGAGTTCCTAAAAGGCGGCTTGGAGAGCTTTTCCGATGTACGCACTTTGGAGCTGCTCCTGTTCTTCTCCCGTCCTCAGGGGGATGTAAACCCCCTGGCTCACGCCCTCCTGGCCCAGTTCGGCTCCCTCTCCGGGGTGCTGGACGCCGACCCGGTGGATTTACAGCGGGTCCCAGGGGTGGGGGAAAACACAGTGGTGCTGCTCAAACTGTTCACCGCCCTGTCCTCCAAATACCTGGCCTCCCGGGCCAAGAAGGATGTGGACGGTTCCAGCACCCAGGGTCTGTGGGACATCTTCTCCCCCTACTTCTTCGGAGCCCGCAACGAGATGGCTTTTGTGGGCTGCTTTGACAGCAACCTAAAACTGCTGGGGGTGAAGCAGATCAGCGAGGGCATCCCCAACGCCTCGGGGATCAATGTGCGCAGCTTGTCCTACATCGCCCTGTCCATGAACGCCACTGCGGTGGTACTGGCCCACAACCACCCCAGCGGGATATTAGAGCCCTCCCAGGAGGATATCTCCACCACCATGTTCCTGCGCACCCATTTGCAGCCCATGGAAATTGACCTGTATGACCACGTAATCCTCACCGACGAGGAAATCTATTCCCTGCGGCACAACGGGTATTTTAAGTGCTTTGCTTCGTATTGATTCACATTGGAAAATAGGAGACAGCTATGCCTGAATTTCAAGTTGTCAGCAACTACACCCCCTCCGGCGACCAGCCGGAGGCCATCGACGCCCTGGCCCGGGGTGTGGAGCTGGGGCTGGACGAACAGACCTTATTGGGGGTCACCGGCTCTGGCAAAACCTTCACCATGGCCAAGGTCATTGAGAAGGTCCAGCGCCCCACCCTGGTGCTGGCCCACAACAAGACCCTGGCCGCTCAGCTATGCGAGGAGTTCAAGGAGTTTTTCCCCAACAACGCGGTGGAATATTTTGTGTCCTACTATGACTACTACCAGCCGGAGGCCTACATCCCCCACACGGACACATTTATTGAAAAGGACTCCTCCACCAACGATGAGATCGACCGCCTGCGCCTGGCGGCCACCGCCTCCCTCTTGGAGCGCCGGGACGTGATCGTGGTGGCCTCGGTGTCCTGTATCTACGGCCTGGGCGAGCCGGAGGACTTTGCCAAAATGATGGTGTCCCTCCGGGTTGGGGCGGTGATGAAGCCGGAAGAGCTGATGCAACGGCTGGTGTCCATCCGCTATGAGCGCAACGACGTGGCCTTTGCCCGGAACATGTTCCGGGTCCGGGGGGACACGGTGGAGCTCTGGCCTGCCTACTGGAAGGACACCGCCATCCGGGTGGAGTTCTTTGGGGATGAGATCGACCGGATCAGTGAAATTAATGTGGTCACCGGGGCCCCGGTGCGGCGGCTGAAAAACATCCCTATCTGGCCTGCCACCCACTACGTCACCCCCAAGGACAAGCTGGACCTGGCCATCCGGGAAATTTACCAGGAGATGGAGGAGCGGGTGGCCCATTTCAAAGAGAACGAGCAGCTCATTGAGGCCCAGCGCATCAGCCAGCGGGTCTCCTACGACATTGAGATGATGCAGGAGCTGGGCTACTGCTCCGGCATCGAGAACTATAGCCGGGTCATTGAGGGCCGCCCCGTGGGCTCCCCTCCCAATACCCTGCTGGACTACTTCCCCGACGACTTCCTCCTATTCATCGACGAGAGCCACGTAACCCTCCCCCAAGTCCGGGCCATGTATGCCGGGGACCGGGCCAGAAAGACCACGTTGGTGGACTACGGGTTCCGGCTCCCCTGCGCCTTTGACAACCGGCCCCTGAACTTTGACGAGTTCTCCCAGCGGCTGAACCAGGTGATCTATGTCTCCGCCACCCCCGGCGAGTATGAGCGCAGCCGCAGCGGCCAGGTGGTGGAGCAGGTCATCCGCCCCACAGGCCTGCTGGACCCGGTGGTGGAGGTGCGCCCAGTGGAGGGGCAGATCGACGACCTGGTGGGCGAGATCAACACCCGCAGCGCCCGTGGGGAACGGGTGCTGGTGACCACCCTCACCAAAAAAATGGCCGAGGACCTTACCACCTACCTGCAAAATGTGGGCATCCGGGTGCGGTACATGCACCACGACGTGGACACCATCCAGCGCATGGAGCTCTTGCGGGACCTGCGGCTGGGGGAGTTCGACGTGCTGGTGGGCATCAACCTCCTGCGGGAGGGGTTAGACTTGCCGGAGGTGTCCCTGGTGGCTATCCTGGACGCGGACAAAGAGGGGTTCCTCCGCTCGGAGACCTCCTTAATCCAGACCATCGGCCGGGCGGCCCGGAACGCCGAGGGATTGGTGATCCTCTACGCCGACAAGGTGACCCCCTCCATGGCCGCCGCCATGGGGGAGACGGAGCGCCGCCGGAAAATCCAGGACGACTACAACAAGGCCCACGGCATCGTCCCCAAAACCATCGTCAAGTCCATCCGGGAGCTCATCGAAATCGGCCAGGTGGACAAGGACGAGGGGAAGCGGGGCAAGCGGAAGCTCTCCGACAAGGAGAAGGACGAGCTCATCGCCAAGCTGGAGAAGGAGATGAAGGAGGCCAGCAAGCGGCTGGAATTCGAGTACGCCGCCATTTTGCGGGATCAGATCATCGTGTTGCAGGGGAAGTAAAGCGCTGGGGAAATTCGTAGGGATCGTCATGGTAAGATCAATATTTCCTCTACCATGTTAGCTTTCCTAGCTGATTTTTATGATGTATCTGCCGACTATCTCCTAGGCCGCACAGACCGCAAAGAACTCATAGACCCCCGTTTGGAAGGACTGAATCCCATGGCAAAGAAGAAAGAAGAAAAAACAAACGTCATGCGCACGCTGGAACAGAAGAAAATCCCCTATACCCCCCACAGCTACCCCCACGAGGACGGCGCGGTGGACGGGGTCACGGTGGCCCAGTCCATGGGCCAGGACCCGGCGGCGGTGTTCAAGACCCTGGTGGCCCGTGGCGCTTCCGGGAATTATTACGTCTTTGACATCCCGGTAGCCGACACCCTGGACCTGAAAAAGGCCGCCAAGGCGGTGGGAGAAAAGTCCGTTGCCATGCTGCCCGCCAAGGAACTGCTGCCCCTCACCGGCTATGTCCACGGCGGCTGCTCCCCGGTGGGGATGAAAAAAACCTTCCCCACTGTGTTCCATGAGAGCTGCTTGGCGCAAGAGACGCTATATGTCTCCGCCGGAAAAATCGGCTATCAGGTGGAGGTCGCCCCCGCCGACCTGATGGCCCTGGTGGGGGCCTCTACCGCCGACGTGATCGTCGAGGGCTGAGGCTGTGGCCAACTGGAACCCCTGGCACGGCTGCAAAAAGCTCTCCCCCGGCTGCGCCAACTGCTATGTCTACCGGGGGGACAGCCGCCGGGGGCTGGATGCCGCCCAGGTCTACCGCACCAAAACCTACGACCTCCCCCTGCAAAAAAAGCGGGATGGCTCCTGGAAAATCCCCCCTGGGGAGATGGTGTGGACCTGCTTTTCCTCGGACTTCCTCCTGGAAGAGGCCGACGAGTGGCGGCCCTGGGCCTGGGCCATGATACAGGCCCGGTCAGACCTACACTTTTTCTTCATCACCAAGCGCATCCACCGCCTCCTGGACCACCTCCCCCCAGACTGGGGCCCGGGCTATGAAAACGTGGGCATCTGCTCCACGGCGGAGGACCAGCCCCGGGCGGATTTCCGCCTGCCCCTCCTCCTGGCCGCCCCCATCCGCCACAAGTCCATTGCCTGCGAGCCCTTGCTGGGGCCCATCAACCTGCGGCCCTGGCTGGGGCCGGAGATCACCCAGGTGGTGGCCGGCGGGGAATCCGGGCCCAACGCCCGGCCCTGCCGGTATGAGTGGGTTTTGGACCTCCGCCAACAGTGCATAGAGGCAGGGGTGCCCTTCCTCTTCAAGCAGACGGGGGCAAAGCTCATCAAGGATGGGAAACTGTACCAAATCCCCCGAAAGCTTCAGCACAGCCAGGCCCGGCGGGCCAACATCAACTTCCAATGCCGGACCTTCCGCCCCCTCCACGGAGGGCAGGAGTGGTCTGTTTTAGGCGGCAAGCCCATCAACCCAAAGAAATGAGGACATTCTCATGAATACGACCCATTATGACTGGTTAAACGACCACCTCCTGTCCAAGCCCGGGGTGGAAAAGGATTTTAAGGAAGAATGGCAGTGGCACCGCTATATGGTGCGGGGCAAGCTCTTCGCCGCCATCTGTGAGCCGGAGGAAAAGCACAAGGACTACGGCGGCCATCCCCTGGTAAACCTGAAGTGTGACCCCCGGCTGGCGGAGGGCTTCCGGGAGACTTACCCGGAAATCCACCCCGGCTTCTACAGCGACAAGCGCCACTGGAACGCCGCCTTCCTGGACGGCGACCTGCCCGATGAGGTGCTGCGAGACATGTGTGATATGTCCTACCGTCTGGTGGTGGAAAAGCTGCCCAAGTACGTCCAGAAAGAGTTGGCGGCGGAGGAATGAACTACCCCTGCCCCTGCTGCGGTTTTCTGACGCTGCCGGTCCCCAGGGAGGAAGCCATTGCCTACATTTGCCCGGTATGCTTTTGGGAGAACGACGTGTTCGACCCCGGGGAGGACGCCCCCAGTGACGAAAACCGGGGCCTCACCTTACGCCAAGGACGGGAGAATTTTGCCCGCTTTGGAGCCGTGCGGCCTGATCTGGTCCGCCATGTCCGGCCGCCCACGGCAGACGAGCTGCCCTTGAAAAACCAACCCTAGGAGGAAACCCCATGCTCTTTGCGCTGCTGTTCCTCATTCTGGCCACCCTGTTCCTGGGCTCCGCCGTCCTGGCCATCGTCCTGCCCTTCCTGGGTATCGCCTTAAACATCGTGGCCGGGGCCCTGCTGACGGTCAGCCTTTTCGTCCTAATCCTCCTGCTGGCCTTTTGGAGAAAATGGAAGCAGGCAGGCAAATTGGAGCGCCCGTACATCGACAGCTTCACCGGCGCCCGGCGCTTTGCCCTGGAAGCCATCAAGCTGTTGATCCCCCTGGGCATCCTCTGGGAGGTCTTGGTGCTGCTGGCCTGCGCCGCCTTCCTGATTTTCCAGCCCCTGGACGCCATACCCCCAGGTTGGCCCCTATATTGAAACCCCACCAAGAAGGAGAACCACGCCCATGCAAGATCACATTTTCGTCAAAGGCGCACGGGAAAACAACCTGAAAGACATCGACGTCACCATCCCCCGGGACAAGCTGGTGGTCATCACCGGCCTGTCCGGCTCTGGGAAATCCTCCCTGGCCTTTGACACCATCTACGCCGAGGGGCAGCGCCGCTATGTGGAGTCCCTATCCTCCTACGCCCGGATGTTCCTGGGCCAGGTGGAAAAGCCCGACGTGGACTACATTGACGGCCTCTCCCCCGCCATCTCCATTGACCAAAAGACCACCAGCCGCAGCCCCCGTTCCACTGTGGGCACGGTGACAGAAATTTATGACTATCTCCGCCTCCTCTGGGCCCGCATCGGCACCCCCCACTGCCCCAAGTGTGGGAAGGAAATCCGCCAGCAGTCCATCGACCAGATCACCGACCAGATCATGGCCCTGCCGGAGGACACCCGCATCCAGGTCCTGGCCCCGGTGGTCCGAGGGAAGAAGGGGGAGCACGTCAAGGTGCTGGAAAGTGCCCGGAAATCCGGCTACGTCCGCTGCCGGGCCGACGGCATCACCTACGAGCTCACCGAGGAAATCCCCCTGGAGAAAAATAAAAAGCACAACATTGAAATCATCGTGGACCGGCTGGTGATCCGCCCGGACATCCTCCGCCGCCTCACCGACTCCGTGGAGGCCGCCGCCTCCCTCAGCGGTGGCCTGATCCTCATTGACCTGGTGCGGGAGGAGCGAGAGCTCTCCTTCTCCCAAAACTACGCCTGCGAGGACTGCGGCATCTCCATTGAGGAGCTTGCTCCCCGGATGTTCTCCTTCAACAGCCCCTTCGGCGCCTGCCCCACCTGCACCGGCCTGGGCAGCCAGATGAAAGCGGACCCTCAGTTGGTGGTCCCCAACCCCAGCCTATCCATCCTTGAGGGGGCCATCGCCGCATACGGCTGGCACAATGTCCGGGGGGATTCCATTGCCCGGATGTATTTTGAAGCCCTTGGAAAAAAGTATGGCTTCGACCTGAACACCCCCTTTCAAGACCTCTCCGACCAGGCCAAGGACGTCATCCTCAACGGCACCAAGGGGGAAAAGTTAAAACTAAGCTACCAGCGGGCCGACGGAAAGGGCACCTTTCAGCAGGCCTTTGAGGGCATTTTGAACAACGTAGAGCGTCGCTTTGCCGAGACCCAGTCTGACGCCTCCCGGAAGGAATTGGAGGAGCTCATGAGCGAGTGCCCCTGCCCTACCTGCCAGGGGCGGCGGCTGAAAAAGGAGGCCTTGGCAGTCACCGTGGGGGGCCTGAGCATCGACAGCTTCTGCCACAAGCCGGTGAACGACGCCCTGGACTTTGTGGACCGCCTGGCCCTTACCGAGACCCAGGCCCAGATCGCCCAGCAGATTTTGAAGGAAGTGAAGGCCCGGCTGGGCTTCCTGCGCAGCGTAGGTCTCTCTTACCTGACCCTCAGCCGCCAGGCGGGGACCCTCTCCGGGGGGGAGAGCCAGCGCATCCGCCTGGCCACCCAGATCGGCTCCTCCCTCATGGGGGTGCTGTACGTCCTGGACGAGCCCTCCATCGGCCTGCACCAGCGGGACAACGACATGCTCCTGGACACCTTGAAGCACCTCCGGGACCTGGGCAACACCCTCATCGTGGTGGAGCACGACGAGGACACCATCCGCGCCGCCGACTACCTGGTGGACATCGGCCCCAAGGCCGGCGTCCACGGGGGGGAGGTGGTGGCCTCTGGCTCCCTCTCTGACATCATGGCCCAGCCGGCGTCCATCACCGGGCAATACCTCTCCGGGGCAAAAAAAATCCCCATCCCCGTCCAGCGCCGGACGGGGAACGGGAACAGCCTGGTGGTCCGTGGGGCGGCGGAGAACAACTTGGACCACATCGACGTCACCTTCCCCCTGGGGACCTTCACCTGCGTCACCGGGGTCTCTGGTTCCGGCAAGTCCTCCCTGGTGAATGAAATCCTGTTCAAGCGCCTGGGGGCGGACCTAAACCGCATGAAAGCCCGCCCCGGCAAGCACGACAGCCTAGAGGGCGAAGAATTTTTAGACAAGGTCATCGCCATCGACCAGTCCCCCATCGGCCGCACCCCCCGCTCCAACCCCGCCACCTACACTGGGCTGTTCGGGGACATCCGGGAGCTCTTCTCCTCCACCCCCGACGCCAAGGCCCGGGGCTACGGGCCGGGGCGTTTCTCCTTCAACGTGAAGGGCGGACGCTGCGAATCCTGCTCCGGGGACGGGCTGTTGAAAATCGAGATGCACTTCCTCCCGGATATCTATGTCCCCTGCGAAGTCTGCAAGGGCAAGCGCTATAACCGGGAGACCTTGGAAGTACGCTATAAGGGCAAGAACATCCACGACGTGTTGGCGATGACCATCGACGAGGGGTTGGAGTTCTTCTCCAACCTCCCCAAAATCCGCCGGAAGCTGGAAACCCTGTCCTCTGTGGGGCTGGGGTATATCAAAATCGGCCAGTCCTCCACCACCCTCTCCGGCGGCGAGGCCCAGCGGGTGAAGCTGGCTACCGAGCTCTCCCGGCGCTCCACCGGCAAGACCATCTATATCCTAGACGAACCCACCACCGGCCTGCACACCTACGACGTCCACAAGCTCCTGGAAGTCCTGGACCGGCTGGTGGAGGGGGGCAACACCGTCATTGTCATTGAGCACAACCTAGACGTGATCAAATCCGCCGACCACCTCATTGACCTGGGGCCAGAGGGCGGCATTGGCGGCGGCCACGTGGTGTGTACCGGCACCCCGGAGGAGGTGGCCCAGTGCCCCGAATCCTACACCGGCCAGTATTTGAAAAAACTCCTGGAAGCCAGCCAGGGCTAAGCACCCCCGCCCTCCCCCAGTCATAGACTGGAGTGGAGGTGTATCAGAATGGAGCTTTTATGGATCCTCCTGGCGGCCTTTCTGCTGCTGTTCTTGAACCAGTGGATCTTCACCCACCTGCTCCGCCCCACCGCGGGTACCTTGCCCGTCTTTGCGGTGCTCCCCGTCACCGGCGACGCGGAGGGGTTGGAACAGACCCTGCGCCATCTGGACTGGCTGCGCAGGGAAAAATTCTCCCGCTTCACCATCCTGGTGGTAGACGCGGGGCTCACCCCTGACGGGCAGGGCACCGTCCAGGCCCTGGGCCGCAGGGACAGCACCCTCCTATTCTGCCCAGCAGAGGAGGTCAGCTTGATACTGAAAAGGAAGAACGACCATGGCTACTTCTCCCTGTGAACTGATTTTTATGGAAGGCACCGTCTCCACCGTGATCTACCGCAACGAGGAGAACGGCTATACCATTCTGCTCTTGGACACATCAGACGGGGATGAGGTCACGGTGGTGGGTGCCATGCCGGGGGTGACCCCCGGGGAAGGGCTGGGGGTCCACGGCCAGTGGACCCACCACAGCACCTACGGCCCCCAGCTCCGGGCGGAGATCGTGGAGCGGCGGCTGCCGGAGGGAGAGCACGCGGTGTTTGAATACCTGGCCTCCGGGGCCATCAAGGGGGTGGGCACCGCCACCGCCCGGCGGCTGGTGGATACCTTCGGCGCCGACGTGCTCACCGTCATTGAGGACGAGCCCCAGCGGCTTACTCAGGTGAAGGGCATCTCTCCCAGGCGGGCGGAGACCATCCACCGCTCCCTGTGTATGCAGCTGTCCATGCGCCGCCTGCTGGACTTCCTCTCCGCCCACAGCCTTCCCCTGCAACTGGCCATGCCCCTTTACCGCCAATATGGGGACCTGGCCCTCAGCGCCCTCCGGGCCAACCCCTACTTACTCACCCAAGAGCCCCTGCTGGTGGCCTTCCCCCTGGCGGACAAGCTGGCCCTGGAGCTGGACATCCAACCGGGGGATCCCTTGCGGCTGGAGGCCGGGCTACTCTATACCCTCACCCACAACCTGGACAACGGCCACGTCTTTCTCCCCTACGCCAAGCTCCTCTCCGCCTCCAGCGTGCTGCTGAGCCTGCCCCAGGAGGATTTGGAGGAGAGCTTGGACGATCTCATCCACCGGGGACAGATCGTCCGGGAGGAGATCGCCAGGCAGGACGCCTGCTATCTGGCCCGTCTCTACGACTGCGAGTGCTATGTGGCCCGTCAACTCTTGCGCATGGACGGGGAGGCCC
>CAJUCB010000051.1:4988-14671 GCA_910584805.1 uncultured Oscillospiraceae bacterium | reverse complement strand
CCACATTGTGCGCCGCATCAAGGGCGGCTACACGGTGGACATCGGCGGGGTGGACGGTATGGTTCACGTCTCCGAGCTCTCCTGGAGCCGCATCAAGAACCCCGCTGAGGTGGTCTCCGTGGGCGACCAGGTCAGCGTGTATGTCATTTCCTTCGACAGCGAAAAGAAGAAGATCTCTCTGGGGATGAAGGATCGGGATCAGGACCCCTGGGAGAAGTTCACCTCCACCTACGACGTGGGCGACACCGCCAACGTCCGTGTGGTGAAGCTGATGACCTTCGGCGCTTTCGCCGAGATCGTCCCTGGAGTGGATGGCCTCATCCACATTTCCCAGATCGCCGACCACCGCATCGACAAGCCCGGCGATGTGTTGGAGGAAGGCCAGCACGTGGACGTGAAGATTACCGACATCGACCATGAGCGCAATAAGGTCTCCCTGTCCATCCGTGCCCTGCTCAACGACAGCCGCAGTGCTGTGGATGAGGATGCGCTGGACGAGGACGAGGAAGGCTGAGTTCGTAGGCTATAAAAAATAGATCAAAAAGGGGAACAACCGTTCCCCTTTTTGCCAAACAATACAGGAGGGGTGAGCCGCCTCTCTTTGGGGCAAACTAGGCTCAGCCCAAGGAAATGGAGGAGAATACTATGGTTACCATTACCAAAGATACCATCGTGGGCGACATCCTGGATATCGCGCCGGAGACCGCCCCTGCGTTTGTGGAAATCGGCATGATGTGCCTGGGTTGTCCCGCTTCCCGGAATGAGACCGTGGAGGAGGCCTGTCTGGTCCATGACCAGTCTGTGGACCAGCTGGTGGACAAGCTCAACGCCTTGATTGCAGCCAACAAGCACTAAATGACAGAGAAAACAGGGACGGGACCCCCCGCCCCTGTTTTTTGTCAGAGTAGGAAGGAGGGGGAGCATGGCAGGCTTGACCCTATCCCCCCGGCTCTCCGCCATCGCCGCCCAGGTTCCCCAGGGGGCCCGGCTGACAGACGTGGGCACTGACCACGCCTATCTCCCCACCGCCCTGCTGCTGGCTGGGCGCATCCACCAGGCGGAGGCTACCGATGTCAATGAGAGGCCCCTGCGCCGGGGCCGGGAGACGGCCACCCTCTACGGGGTGTCCGAGAGGATCAACTTCCAGCTTCGGGACGGCCTGGATGGCATCCGGGGGCCGGAGACGGACACGGTGGTGATTGCCGGCATGGGGGGGGAGCTCATCGCCCGTATTTTGGAACGGGCCCCTTGGACCAGGGAGAAATTGTTGCTGCTCCAACCGATGACCGCCCAGGCGGAGCTGCGCCAGTGGCTGACAGGGCATGGCTATGCCATCCAAGGGGAGACCTTGGTGCGGGAGGGGGAGAAGTTTTATCAAATCCTCCGGGTCCAAGGAGGGGAGGCCAGACCCTATACCCAGGGGGAGCTCTGGGCTGGACGGCAGCGCCAGGGGGAGGAGAGCCCCCACCGCCTGGACTTTTTAACCCAGCTCATCCAGCGCCGCCGCCATGCCCTGGCGGGGATGGCATCCAGCGCCAAGACCCTGCCGGAGGAGCTGCAACAGATGGAGGCCTTGGTGGAGGAGTTGGAGGACATGAGAGAGGAGTGGAGCAGATGGCAACGGTGAGAGAGATTTTTAATTGGTTGGACCAACGGGCCCCCTTCCGGTACCAGTTGGACTTTGACAATGCTGGTTTCCTGGTGGGCCGGGGAGAACGGCAGGTGCAGCGGTGTTTGGTGGCCCTGGACATCACCCCGGCGGTGATTGACGAGGCGATTGCCCTGGACTGCCAGCTCATTGTGGCCCATCACCCGGTGATTTGGGGAAAGCTGGGACAGGTGACCGACGAGACCATTACGGGCCAAAAGGTTCTCACCTTGGTGGAGAAAGGCATCGCCGCCATCTGCGCCCATACGAACCTGGACGCGGTGGAGGGAGGCGTGAACACCCAGCTTGCCCAAAGGGTTGGCCTGAAGGAGACTGTCCCCTTGGAGACAGACGGGACCGACGAAGCCGGCCATCCCTACGGCATCGGCCGGGTGGGGGAGCTTCCCGCTGTCCTGTCCTTGGACGACTTCGCCCGGCAAGTAAAGACCGCCCTGGACTTAGAGGGCATCCGGCTTATGGATGCCAGGGTTCCTGTGCGCCGGGTGGCGGTGGGGGGCGGGGCCTGCGGCGGTATGCTCCCCCAGGTGAAAGCCATGGGCTGTGATACCTTCCTCACCGCTGAGCTGAAGCACGATGTCTACCTGGAAGCCCAGGCCCTGGGGATCAATCTCCTGGATGCAGGCCACTATTCTACGGAAACTGTGGTCTGTCCCGCACTGGCGGCATGGCTGCGGGAGGCTTTCCCGGAAGTATCCGTGAAAATTGCCACCAGACAGCGGGAGGTATTTACTTACCTGTAAGCAGTCGGAGGAAAGGGTTCGTCCACCGTTTTCAAAAAGAGGGCGGCGTCCAGAGGAAACAGAAGATCGTACAAAAATCCTTGATTTATCAAGCCTTGCCCTTGCCAAGCCTGGCAAGCTGTGCTAAAATTACCCTGCATTTATCTGCCGTGTAACCACACGGCGCATCCATAGAATCAGAATAATCAGAAAGGGAACGATGCCAAATGTCCGGACATTCCAAGTGGCATAACATTCAAAAGACCAAGGGCGCGGCAGACGCCAAGCGCAGCGCCGCTTTCACCAAGGTGGCCAAGGAGATTATCGTGGCCGTCAAAACGGGCGGTTCCGGGGACCCCAACAACAATTCCCGCCTGGCCACCGTCATCGCCAAGGCCAAGGCCGTGAATATGCCCAACGACAACATCAAGCGCACCATCGAAAAGGCCCTGGGTGCCAACAATACCGACAACTATGAGAGCGTGGTCTATGAGGGCTACGGCCCCTGCGGCGTAGCCGTGATTGTGGAGGCCCTCACCGATAACCGCCAGCGCACTGCCCCGGAGGTCCGTCACTACTTCGATAAGTATGGCGGGAATCTGGGTGCCACCGGCTGTGTGTCTTGGTCCTTTGACCGCAAAGGCGTGATCCTCATCGACAACGAGGACGGCGACCTGGAAGAGGATGCCGTGATGATGGATGCCCTGGACTGCGGTGCCGCCGACTTCGAGCCGGAGGAGAGCTGCTTTACCATTTACACTGAGCCCGACGACTGCGGCAAGGTGGCTGCGGCCATGGAGGAAAAGGGCTATGTGTTTGCCTCCGCCCAGGTGGAGATGGTGCCCCAGAACTATGTGAAGCTCACCGACGATGGTGACCGCAAGAACATGGAGAAGTTGATTGATATGCTAGAGGATAATGACGATGTCCAGAACGTATACCACAACTGGGACCAGTGAGTGAGCAGCCCTTTTGAGAAGAAAGAGCCGGTTCCCTGCTGAAAAATGGGGAACTGGCAGGATAGCAGACAGCCCTTTCGCGTAGACTTTAGGTGCTACGTGAAAGGGCTGTCTGTTATGGTTCAAGTTGGGATTCTTCCTCCGCCCCGCTGTTGGGGGGTAAGGGCTGCACGAAGCTGTGGAGCATGGCGGGGGAGTGGGGGAACTGCCGGGTAAAGGCGCGGCGAATCCGCCGCTCTATCATGTTGCTGTTTTCGGCGCTGGCCTGGGGCAGCAGTAACACGAACTGGTCCGCACTGCTGCGGGCTACGGCATCCCCCCGGCGCAGGCAATTTAGGATGATCCCCTGTAGGTTGTCCATGGCCCGGTCTAAGCTGAAGCGGGAGAGTGGTTCACCTTTTTCGGCGGTGATGGAGAGCAGGAGGAGATGGACTGGCGCACCGCTGCGCCCAGCCATCCGGGCTGTGGAATAACAGATGGCCCGGAACGCGTCGAAATCACACAGGAGGGCACCGGGGCAGGGGGGTTCCTGAAGCCGTTCCAGGAGATTGTCGGGGGTCAGGCTCCGTGGGTCCTGATCCTGGCGGGCCTTTCGGTAGAGGTCCCGGAGGGGGTCGGAGGGTAACACCCCCTCCACTGCCAGCAGCTGTTGGTGGAAATGCTCATAGGCTTGGGCGGCTTCCTGGGGACGGTCCAATTGGAGCAGGGCTTCCAACTGCCAGCGGCATAGGGTCTCATCCTGGGGCTCCAAGGCCAGGGCAGCGGCGGAGAGCTGGGCGGTTTCCCGCCAGCAAGCGATGGCCGCCAGTTGGGGGAGGGTGGCCAGGACAGCGTGGTGATACTGCCGGTGCAGGGATTCCGCTTGCTCCGCTGCCCAGGCGGAACGTTGCAGGGTGGGGAGGAAGTCCCCGTGGTACAGCCCTAAGGCGTTCCAGTATAAGCGCAGCTGTACTTCGTCCGTTTGGGCTTCCTGGGCAGTCTGGCACAGGCGGGAAAACGTCTCGATATCCAGGGTGAGGGGGATGTCAGGGTTCCACTGGCAAAACCGCTCCCGGTTAAGGATGGGGGGCTGGCCGCAGTGGGCCTCCAACCCATCCAGGTTGGCCCGGGCCCGGTGGAGGAGGGCCTTTATGGCGCTGAGAGAATGGGACGTCCCCGGCTTCTTCTCCCCCAGCACCTGGCTGAGCTCCTCATAGGGGACAGGGCGGTGCCGTTGGCAAATCAAGTATGCCAACATCAAACAGAGCTTGCGGGAACGGCTGCTGACAGGGCGCTCTGTGTCCCCCCAGCGCAGGGTAAAGCTCCCTAGCATTTGGACCTGTATGGTAGCGTCCATGGACGATCCCACCTTTCTCAACGAATTATCTTCAAATATAACATAGTTTAGAAAAGGATGCAACGGGAACGTTTCTCAAACGGGTCACGGACGAAGGGAGGCGAGGATTGGTTTGGATGTATAGAATCAGGAAAAATGAAGAAAAATTTTCAAAAAACACTTCACAAACCCAGGAGAATGTGCTATACTGGCGGTGAAATCAAATCCCCCCTTCCCGCAGCTTGGGGGAAATTTATGAAATGAGGTGTCAAGCGATGAAGCGTTTGAAGAAGCTGCTCCCTCTGGCCCTGACCTTGAGCCTGACCCTGACCCTTGTGGCTGGCTGCTCTGGGGAGAGCGCCGAGAAGGAGCAGGAAACAATTTATGTTGACCAGGTGGTGATGGAGGAGTTCGACGTTGCCGACGAGGCCGTGGCTCTGGCTGGTGCTCCCGCCGCCCTGAGTGATATGCTTATGCCGGTGGCCTCCGGCGCCCAGGTTCAGCAGAACAGCCGGGCCACCATCGACTACTCCAATATTGCGGATGGCTACGTGATGGTCCAGTTCACCGACGCCACCCAGACCCGGTTGAAGGTACAGGTGACTGGCCCCACCGCCACCTATACGTATGATTTACAGCCCGGTGGTGAGTGGACGACCTTCCCCCTGTCTGACGGCAACGGGGCTTATACGGTCAACGTGCTGGAAAACACCAGCGGCACCAAGTACGCCCAGGTGTTGGCCGCCAGCTTCAATGTGACCCTGGCCAACGAGTTTGCCCCCTTCCTGCGGCCCAACCAGTATGTGAACTATGCCAACGCCACCAACACCATCGCCAAGGCCAAGGAGCTGGCCGGGAACGAGACCGACCCCCTGAAGCTGGTGGAACGGGTTTACCAGTATGTGGTGAATAACTTCACCTACGACAAGGAGCTGGCCGCCACCGTGAAGAGCGGGTACCTGCCTGTGCTGGACAACGTGCTGGCCGCCCAGAAGGGCATCTGCTTCGACTATGCCGCCGTGATGGCCGGGATGCTCCGCAGCCTGGAAGTACCCTGCAAGCTGGTGACAGGCTACGTGCCCCTGGGCAACGGCCAGACCGGTTACCACGCCTGGATCAGTGTGTGGTCCGGGGAGAACGGCTGGGTGGAAGGCGCCATCTACTTTGACGGTACCACCTGGCAGCGGATGGACCCCACCTTTGCTTCCTCCGCCAACCGCAGTGAGTCCATCATGCAGTATATCGGCGACGGCAGCAACTACAGCGTGAAGTACGTGTATTAAGCTGGAAAAACAGCGGAAAACCCCTTTACGAACGGGAAGATATGTATTAAAATGGGCTTGCATTTTGCAAGCCCATTTTATTTTGAATCAGTGATTGGAGTACGCCATGAATCGAACGATGCTTTCCCACGAGGCGCTCTCCGCCCTGTGCCTGGAGCTGTCCATGCTCTTCCACGCAGGCGTTGGGGCGGGAGATGCCCTCACCCTTTTGGCCGAGGAGAGCCAGGGGTCGGAGCGGACCCTGCTCTCAGAGATGGCCGACCAAGTGGACGGTGGTGCATCCCTCTCCGCCGCCATGCGGGAGACGGGGCGCTTCCCTGTCTACGTCTGCGGCCTCATGGAGGTGGGCGAACAGAGTGGACGCACAGAGGAAGCCCTGTCCGCCCTGGCCCGTTACTATGAACGCCGTGCCCGTCTGGACCGGCGGATCAAAAGCGCCCTGCTGTACCCGGCAATGATGATGCTGTTGATGCTGGTGGTCATCGCGGTGCTGCTGGTGAAGGTACTGCCTATTTTTGACGATGTGTACGCCTCCCTGGGAGGACAGCTCACCGGCGTGGCCGGGGGCCTGCTGTCCCTGGGGCGCTGGCTGGATGGGGCAATGCCCGTGCTGTGGGTGCTCCTGGCTCTGGCGGTGGCGGCCATGGTGGCCTTTGCGGCCTTGCCCTCTTTTCGGGGGAAGCTCACCGGCCTGTGGCGCAACAGCAGGGGAGACAAGGGCTTGTCCCGGAAGATGAACGATGCCCGTCTGGCGCAGGCCCTGGCCATGGGTATGGCCAGCGGGATGCCGTTGGAGGAAGCGGTGGCCCTGGCCTCCGGCCTCATGGAGGATACCCCCCAGGCCAAGGCCCGCTGCCAGGACTGCCAGGAACGCCTGGACCGGGGAGAGCGGGTGAGCTCTGCCATGAAGGACAGCCAGCTCCTCCCCGCCGGCCCCTGCCGCTTATTGGAATTGGGCCAGCGAGGCGGGGCAGGAGACACTGCCATGGAGAAGATTGCCGATGACCTCTCAGAAGAGAGCGAGTTGGCCTTGGAGGACCGGGTGAGCCGGGTGGAACCCGCCCTGGTGCTGGTGTGCTCCATCCTGGTGGGCCTGATCCTGCTGTCGGTGATGCTGCCGTTGATGCACATCATGTCGGCCATCGGGTGAGCGGCCATGAGGAGACGGAAGGCAATTTTGGGGCCCTTGCTACGGGGCCTGCTGCTGCCGGCGCTGTGCGTGGCGGTGTTGCTGTTTTTCTCCACTGCCTTGAACAGCTTGGACCAGGGCCAGGGGGAAGAGGCCCAGCGGCAGTTGGAGGAGGCCTTGCGCCGGGGCTGCGTGGCCTGCTATGCCGCAGAGGGGATTTATCCCCCCAATTTGGATTACTTAAAGGAGCGCTATGGGGTGCAGGTGGATGAGAGCCGCTACACAGTGTTTTACAGCGTGTTTGCGGACAATCTGATGCCTGACATCACGGTGCTGGTGAACACACCATGAGAGAGAAGCCGATCCAACATCATATTGAGAGCCTGGCCGCCCTGCTGCTGTTCGGGGTGTTTGCTGTGTGTGTCCTGGCGGTGCTGCTCACGGGAGCGGACGCCTACCGGGGCCTGACCCAGCGGGACCAGGAGGCCTATGACCGGCGCAGCTGCACCCAGTATATCGCCACCCGGGTGCGGCAGGCGGACTATGCCCAGGGGATTGCCGTGGACAAAGACTTCGGCGGCGGGGCCCTGGTTTTGGATGCCAAGCAAAAATACCGCACCTGGCTCTACTGCCAGGACGGATGGCTTATGGAGCTCTACTGTCTGGCGGCGGAGCCTTTGGAGCCGGAGAGCGGCCAAAAACTGATGGAGGCGGAGGATATGGAGCTGTCCTTGCAGGATGACTTACTCACCGTCCGCCTCACCACCCCCCAGGGGGAGACCGACACGTTGCTGCTGTCCCTCCGGGGCGGTGAGGGAGAGGAGGCGGCCCCATGAGGAGCAAAGCGCCACTGGCGATGATGGAGCAAATGGTCATGCTGCTGGTGTTCGCCCTGGCGGCGGCCCTGTGCCTCCAAGCCTTTGTGAAGTCCGACCAGCTCTCCCAACAGGGGGAGGTCCGAGACCGGGCCGTCACCCTCTGCCAAAACGCGGCGGAAGCTATCCGCGCTACCGGG
Source organism: uncultured Oscillospiraceae bacterium (assembly GCA_910584805.1). Classification (GTDB taxonomy): domain Bacteria; phylum Bacillota; class Clostridia; order Oscillospirales; family Oscillospiraceae; genus Evtepia. Next base: position 6,582 of record CAJUCB010000051.1, on the reverse strand, counting down.
GGGGACTTCCCCAAAGCCGCCAAGCTCTTGGAGGCTACCCAGCATGAACGGGACGCCCTGACTGTGGAGTATCAAGAGGATTGGACCCCAGCGGGGGAGTCCATGCGCTATACCCTGGGGGTCTCCCGGATAGAGAGCGACTTGCCCGGCCTGGGAAAGGCCGCCGTTTGGCTGCGGGATGAACAGGGGGAAGCGGAGCTCTTCCGCCTAGAGGTAGCCTGGCAGGAGGAGGTGCAGCCACGTGGGTAGAAAAGAGCAGTTTTCCCCGCCGGCCTTGGGGGGGAGCTCCCTGCTGGTGGTGTTTGCGGTGTTGGCGTTGACAGTGTTTGCCCTGCTGAGCCTCTCCACTGTTCGGGCGGATGCCCGTCTGGGGGATGCGGCCACGGAGGCAGTGTCCGGCTACTACGCCGCCGATTGCCAGGCCCAGGAAATCCTGGCCCGGCTGCGGGCAGGGGAGCGGCCGAAGAACAACGCCGTCACCATCACCCCAGGAGAGACAGAAGGGGAGACGGTGTGCAGCTATGTGGTCCCCATCTCAGACACCCAGGAGCTGCAAGTGAAGCTCCGCCTGCGGGGGGCGGATTATACCGTCCTGCGCTGGTCCGCCGCCCCGGCGGGGGAGTGGGACTACGACGACGGCCTGCCCGTATGGGATGGAGAATCGTAGAGTCAAAACCCTTGAAAACAAAGTTGCGTTCAAGGGCCTTGATGATAAGGAGTATAGACTATGTCACAACTATTGGATTACTTGAAGCAGGCGGTGGAGGACAAGGCCTCTGACCTGTTCATCGTGGCAGGCAGCCCGGTGTGTGAAAAGCTGGACAAGCAGATGGTCCCCCTGAGCAATGACCGCGCCCTGCCCCAGGATACGGAGGCCATGGTCACAGAGCTGTACCAACTGGCCAAGCGTCCCATGGATGCCTACGTCCGGGAGGGGGACGACGACTTCTCCTTCTCCGTGGGCGGGGTGGCCCGGTTCCGGGTGAACACCTACCGGCAGCGGGGCTCTATGGCGGCGGTGGTCCGGGTGGTGGCCTTTGGCATCCCCAACTGGGAGGAGATGCACATTCCCCCCCAGGTGGTGGAGCTCTCCGAGCTCACCCACGGCATGATCCTGGTGACAGGCACCGCTGGGAGCGGCAAGTCCACCACCCAGGCCTGCCTCATCGACCAGATCAACCGGAAATACAGCCGGCATATCATCACCCTAGAGGACCCCATTGAATACCTCCACCGCAACGAGAAGAGCATTGTCAGCCAGCGGGAAATCGCCATCGATACCGAGGACTATCTCTCCGCCCTGCGTTCCTGCCTGCGTCAGGCCCCCGACGTGATCCTCCTGGGGGAGATGCGGGACAAGGAGACCATCCACACCGCCATGACAGCGGCGGAAACGGGCCACCTGCTCATCGCCACCCTCCATACCAAGGGGGCGGTGAATACCGTGGACCGTATTGTGGACGCGTTCCCCAGCGAACAGCAGGAGCAGATCCGGGCCCAGCTGTCCATGGTGCTGCGCACGGTGGTCTCCCAGCAGCTTTTGCCCGACCAGAACGGTGGCATGGTGCCGGCCTATGAGATCATGCACGTGAAC
>CAJUCB010000051.1:0-4978 GCA_910584805.1 uncultured Oscillospiraceae bacterium | reverse complement strand
TCCAGCGGGGGAGAGGGCATGGTCTCTATGGATCAGTCCATTTTGGCCCTGTTCAAAAGTGGGCACATCTCCGCCCAGACAGCCATGGAGTATTCGGACAACCCCGACCAGCTCCGCCGCCGGCTGGGGAACGCACAGTGAGGCCCCTCATATCCTGAAAAATTTCATCGTGCTTCCACTGCCCCTGTGCGTCCTGCGCCGGGGGCAGTTTTTTTGCCTTTGTAATGGCGTTACAGAAGTCAAGGGGACAGACGGGTATAATAGAGCCAAGAAATACAAAGGAGGTACGGACATGGGTTTCTTCGATTTTCTCAAAGGCCCTAACATTGATCAGGGCGTGGAGGAATATACTGCCACACCAGGGGCCATGCTCTTGGACGTGCGCACCCCCCAGGAGTACCAGGAGGGGCGGATTCCTGGCAGTAAGAACGTCCCGCTGCAATCCCTGGAACAGGTAGGCCAGCTGGTGGAGAAACAGGATACCCCCCTGTTCGTCTACTGTTACAGCGGTGCCAGGAGCCGCCAGGCGGCAGGCGTCTTGGCCAGGATGGGATATACCAATGTAAAAAATTTAGGCGGCATTGCTGCGTATACAGGAAAGGTGGAGCGATAATATGAAAGTCGTCATTGTAGGCGGTGTGGCGGGAGGCGCCACGGCAGCGGCCCGGATCCGCCGGCTGGATGAACAGGCGGAAATCGTGGTGTTCGAGCGGTCCGGCTATGTGTCTTATGCCAACTGTGGCCTGCCCTACTACATCGGCGGGGCCATTGGGGACCCGGAAGCCCTGACCCTTCAGACCCCGGAGAGCTTCCTCTCCCGCTTCCAGGTGACCATGAAGGTGCGCCATGAGGTCACGGCCATCCATCCAGACCGCAAGTGTGTCACGGTGCGGGACCTGGAAAGTGGCCGGACCTTTGAGGAGAAGTATGACAAGCTGCTGCTCTCCCCCGGGGCTAAGCCCACCCAGCCCCGGCTTCCGGGCATGGGGATGGAGAAGGTGTTCACCCTGCGTACTGTGGAGGATACCTTCCGCATCAAGGAATATATCAATCAGAACCGGCCCCGTTCCGTGGTGCTGGCCGGTGGGGGCTTCATCAGCTTGGAGCTGGCGGAAAACCTCCGGGAGCTGGGGATGGAGGTCACCATTGTCCAGAAACCCAGGCAGTTGATGAATCCCTTCGACCCGGATATGGCCGCCTTCATCCACGCCGAGATGCGCCGCAACGGCGTGAACCTGGCCTTGGGCCATGGGGTGGAGGGCTTTGAAGAAAAGGACGGCGGGGTGGATGTGCTGCTGAAGGAGGGCGCACCCATCCACGGGGACATGGTGGTTCTGGCCATCGGAGTTACCCCGGATAGCCACCTGGCCCAAGAGGCTGGCCTGACCCTAGGCCTGCGGGGCAGTATTTTGGTGAATGACCGCATGGAGACCTCCGCGCCAGACATCTATGCTGTGGGGGATGCAGTGCAGGTGAAGCACTTCGTCACTGGGGAGGATGCTGTGATTGCCCTGGCAGGCCCTGCCAACAAGCAGGGGCGCATCGCCGCCGACAACATCTGCGGTGGGGACAGCCGCTACCAGGGCTCCCAGGCAAGCTCCGTCATTAAGGTATTCAGCATGACCGCCGCCGCCACGGGCATCAATGAGGCCGCGGCAAAACGGGTGGGGCTGGACGTGGACAAGGTGATCCTTTCCCCCATGAGCCGGGCGGGCTACTACCCCGGCGGTAAGCTCATGACCATGAAGGTGCTGTTTGAAAAGGGCAGCTATCGCCTGCTGGGGGCCCAGATCGTGGGCTATGAGGGGGTAGATAAGCGCATCGACGTGTTGGCCACCGCCCTGCGTGCGGGGCTGGATGCGATCCAGCTAAAAGACCTGGATTTGGCCTACGCGCCCCCCTATTCCTCCGCCAAGGACCCGGTGAATATGGCGGGCTTTATGGTGGAGAACCTGGCCAAGGGTGTGGTGAAGCAGTTTTATTGGGAGGATGTGGACAGCCTGCCTAGAGACGGCAGCGTGACCCTCCTGGACGCCCGCACTGTAATGGAGTACAGCCAGGGGAACATCCCCGGCTTCCGGAATATCCCTGTGGATGAGCTGCGGGAGCGTCTGGATGAGCTGGACCCTGCTAAGCCGGTGTATGTGATCTGCCAGAGCGGCCTGCGCAGCTACATTGCCAGCAGAATCCTGGCAGGACGGGGCTTTGACTGTTACAACTTCGCCGGGGGCTTCCGCTTTTACGACGCAGTGGCCCACGACCGGGCACTTACCCAGCGGGCGTTTGCTTGCGGTATGGACCAATAACCCCGTTCATCTCCGTAGATGTCGAGTGGGGTGACGGGATAACGAGAAAACGGCGGACAGTTGGGGGGTTCCAGCTGTCCGCCGTTTCTATATCGTCAAGGGATGGCCTCTATGCTTTATGGGGTGCTGCCGTCCTGTTCTTTGGGCTCCAAGCGGCTCAGGAGCAACCCGATGATGATCCCCAGTATTGCCGGGACCACCCAGCCCAGGCCGTAGGAGTACAGGGGGAGCCAGCTGCTTGCCCAGTCTACAATGGGCATGAAAGGGCCCTTCAGCACCCGGGCCAGCTCCAACAGCGCCGCCACCAGGGTCAGGAGGATGGTCCACTGGTAGAGGATGCGGCTGTGGCCAAAGAGGCTGCCCAGAATCCCCACGAGGATCAGGGCGATGGCCAGAGGGTAGAGGAAATACAGCACCGGCCCGGAGAGCTCAATGATCTTCGACAGGCCTACGTTGGAGATCAGGAAGGAGGCCCCGGTGAAGAGCACCGCCCACTGCCAGTACCGCAGCTTGTTGGGGAACATCTCCCCAAAGGTCTCGCTGCAGGAGACCACCAGGCCAATGGCGGTTTTCATACAGCAGAGGGTGACGGTGGCGGCCAGTAGGAGGCTGCCACCCTGGCCAAAGTAGTGCCGGGCGATGATGGCGAAGGCGTCGCCGCCGGTGAAATCCGCGTCGGACAGCCGGTCCATATACAACCCGCAGCACTTGGCCCCCACCAGGGCGGTGGCGGCGTAGATAACAGCCATGAGGCCCATGCTGACGGCGCCGGCTTTCACAGTGTTCCCAGCCACCGCCGCCGGTTCCTTGACTCCCAACTGGCGGATGGTCTGGATGACAATGATGCCAAAGGCCAAACTGGCCAGGGCGTCCAGGGTGTCATAGCCCTGAAGGAAACCGGCGAAGAAAGCGCCGCTCTCATACGTCCCCGTAGGGGCCACATCGGAGATGGCATTCACCGGCTTTACCAGGGCCGTCACCAGCATGATCCCCAGGAAGATCAAAAAGGCGGGGTTCAGAAACTTCCCCACAGAGTCCAAAATTTTGGAGGGCCGCAGGGCGAAGAAGAGCACCGCGGCGAAAAACAGGGTGGAGAAAATCAGTTGTGCTATGGTAGCGTTGTCCCCCACTAGGGGCTGCACACCGATGGTAAAGCTGGTGGCGGCGCAGCGGGGGATGGCAAACAGGGGCCCGATGGTGAGGTAGAGGGCACAAGTGAACAGGTAGCGGAAGGGGGTGGACACCCGGCCGGAGAGGTCCAGGAGCCCTTCGCTGCGGGAGATGCCGATGGATACGATACCCAACAGAGGGATGCCCACGGCAGTAATCAGCAGGCCCACAAGGGCTGCCGGGAGGTTGGTCCCAGCGCTGGCCCCCAGGATCAGAGGGAAGATCAGGTTGCCCGCGCCGAAAAACAAGCCGAAGAGCATGGAGCCGACCAGGACGAGCTGACGGCCATTGAGTTTCTGTTTGATAAAAAACACTCCTCTCTTTTCTTTTTGTCACCAGTGTACCATAAGGGAGACAAAAAAGCTACCAAACTTCCCAAAAGCGTGGATTTATTTTTCCAAGGATTTGGGAGGGGAGAAAAGAGGGAGTGTGGTTAACATATGAAGTTTTCTGTAGGGTTTGGGCTCACATATGGAACCGCCGCCGGACCTCTTCCCGGAGGGAGGGGACGTGGCGGATCACCAGTAGGGGCACGATGAGCACCACGCACACTGCCAGGACAATGAGGGACCAGGATGGGGCCCACTTGCCATGGAAAAAGAGGTCGGTGAAGCGTTCTACCCCCATGGCAAAGACCCCCAAGGAGCCAATGACCAAGGTGACGGAGGTGATGACGCTGCGGTGCCGGCCCCCCAGAGTGAGGCACCAGAAGAGGAACAGGGCCCCCAGAAGAAGGATGATGGGCAGGGCCAGGTGCCAGTACCAGTCCCAGCTATCCAGGTCGATGGCCACCAGGGAGACGTAGGCGGCTACGGTCATGATATCCGCCAACAGGAACAGCCGGAAAGCGCCCCGCTTGTGGATGAGCATAGGCGGGACGGCCCAAATCCAGATCATCACCACCGCGCCGATGACATACATGGACCACAGCCGCTGGGTGGGCAGGAAGAAGCGGTTCAACACCCAGCAGCACACCGCCACCGACAGCAGCACCGTGGTAAGCAGGATGGCCAGTTGTCCCCGGGCCACCGGCGGGACCTCTTTCCGCTCCTGGGGATAGGGGCGGGGGGAGGTGGTGTCTACCGGCTGGTTGGGGTTTTGGACGGGGGTGTGGCAGAGGGGGCAGAAGGAGGCGGTGGCATCCAGTTCTACACCGCAATTGACACAGTAAGACAAGGGATCACCTCGGATGGTTCAGTGAGTACGGTTGGATTCGATCTTTACGGGGATGCCCTCCTGGACCAGGTGGGTGAAAAAGCGCCGCTCGGTCTCGCTGGAGGTTCCGGTGTTGGTAAAGGTGATGGCCATGGTGTTGCCATAGCTGATGGAGGTGCAGTGGGGGGAAGGCCGGGTGGCCTGGCCCAGCATGGCCTCCATACGCTGGATGTGGGGGGCCATGGCCGGGGGGACCTGGAAGGGGCCAGGGTTTGTGTAGGTACCGGAATAGGGCCGCACCCCCACCAGCTGGTAGGAATAGGCCATGACGATGTTTTTCAAGGGTA
>CAJUCB010000050.1:7902-14743 GCA_910584805.1 uncultured Oscillospiraceae bacterium | reverse complement strand
CGCAGCGCGGAGTTCGGCTTCTTCGGGGTGGAAGTACGAACGGCAGTGCACACACCGCGCTTCTGGGGGGAGGGCAGGTCGGTCTCTCTGTTCTTCAGGGTGTTGAGGCCCTTCTGCATGGCGGGAGAGTTGGACTTGTAGCTCACCTTCTCTCTTCCCTTGCGAACGAGCTGATTAAAAGTAGGCATAGTATTTCCTCCTTTCCTAAAAAATGGTGATTGTGTGTATATTCTAACCGCACCAGGCCGCGCCTATGCGGAGAATATCGAAAAAACTTTTCACAGGATGGTGGCTGCCACAGCGCTGCCCACGGCGATGCCGCAGGCGCTGCCCAGCTGGGCCATGGTGGGGACGCTCTCCGTCTCCACCCCCTGTTCCCGGCACAGGGCCGCTACAGGCTCTGTCACCCGGGGGTCGGCATCCTGGGCCAAAAACACCCGTTGGACGCCACCGTTTTTCAATGCGCGGGTCACCTGCTTGGCCCCCGTCACTTTTTTTGCAGATTTCAAGTCGGCCAGCATAGGGGATTTCCCTTCCTTTCCCGGTTGGATTCTGGAAAATCCTTGGATCTCATGGGATTTCTACCCCATGAAACATTTCACCGCAATTTGAAATTTTAGCACACTTGCCACATAACGTCAAGTGGTGAGACTGTGTGAAGATTTCCTTGGAATGCCAGACAGCTTGGACATATTGCCGGGCCGTTCCCCTTATCCCGCCATTCTGTGCCAAGAAAGCGCCAGAAGCCCCAGCACTTGCAGGGCCAGGATCAGGGGCATCCCCAGGCGAAAGCGCCTGTGCTGGGTTTTGTGGCGGAAGAGGGACATGCCCAGCATGGCCCCCACGCTGCCACCCAGGATGGCGGAGAGGAACAGGGTCTTTTCCGGGATGCGCCAGCGCCCCCGCCGGGCCTTGGCCTTGTCCACCCCCATAAGGGCAAAGGCAACGAAGTTCCAAACCAGCAGCCACAGCAAAGCGACTTCTTGCATCCTGCATCCCCCTCTCCAATCGCTGTCCTCCCATCATAACAGCTTTCCCAGGAAATACAAGACCCAAAATCGGCCCTGCGTTCCCCGCTGTGCGTTGACTTTCTGCCCTAGCTTCGCTACTATAGTAGGTACGAACCCCAGAGAAAGGAGGGCTCCCATGGACCGCACCACCACCTGTTGCTTCACCGGCCACCGGCCCGACCGCCTGCCCTGGCGGGAACGGGAGGATGACCCCCGCTGCCTGGCCCTGAAGGCCCAGCTGCGCCAGGCAGTGGAGCAAGCCTATGGCCAGGGCTTCCGCCACTTCATCTGCGGTATGGCCCGTGGGGCAGACCTCTACTTCTGCGAGGCTGTCTTGGCTCTCGCCCAGGAAAAGCCAGACCTCACTGTGGAGGCGGCCATCCCCTTTACGGACCAGGCGGCCCACTGGCCAGAAGCGGACCAGGCCCGCCGGGCTGCCCTGCTGGATTGCTGCCACTATGAGACGGTGGTGCAGCACCGCTATAGCCCCTCCTGTATGGCCCGGCGCAACCGCTACATGGTGGACCACTCCGCCCTGCTCCTGGCGGTCTACGACGGCACCCCCAAGGGGGGCACCGCGGGAACCTTGGCCTATGCCCTCCAACAGGGTTTAGACACCCTGATCCTGGACCCCAGGGGATGGTAAGCAGACAGGTCGGCAGGAAACGCCCTGTTTCCCGCCGGCCTGTGTCCTATCCTCAATCTGTCTATCCTACGCCTGTCTCCTGGTCAGCCGCTGTCCCAGCCATGCCATGGCACTGTCCAAAAGGAACGCCACCGCCACCGCGGACAGGAGCACCACGCAATACAGTAGAATCATCCCCCGGGTCCCTGCCACAAAGGGGAAGCGTTGGAAAATGCACAGCAGGAGTACATGGCAGAAGTACACCGTCATGGAGTGCTTGGCCAAAAATCCCACAACGCCCCGGACCTTGTCGAATTTCCCCAGCCAGTCCCACAGAGCAAATAGGCTTAGGAGCATCAGCAGGGTATACAGGTTCAAGTCCGCCTTGACGGAATCCAGGGCATTCATGACAAAGCTCTTCACCACATACACCCCCGCAAACACCAGGGTCCCCCCCAAGATGGGCAGCTTGTGGGCCTGGGCGAAGGCTGCCAGCCGTTCCACCCGCCTCCGGCTCAGCAGGCACCCCGCTGTAAAGTAGAACAGCCAGGTGGGCAGCAGCAGCCACAGGTAAGGCCGGATCACCGGTGGGATCAGGTCTACCCCGAAGTTCAGCAGGAAGTACAGCGCTTCCACCAAGTAGGTCACCGCCAGGGACACGGCAATGCTGGCCACCGGCGCCCGTTCCACACACCGCTTCAGCAGGGGGTACACCAGGTAGCACTGGAAGATGATAACCACAAAATAGAGGTGCGGCGCAGACTGCCCTTGGAGGAGCCCCCGGAGATAAACCCAAAGGCTCTCCCTTCCCCCGGCAAAGAACGCTGCCAGGGCCCCCCGCTGTTCATAGAGGAAGTAAATGGTAAACCACAGCACATAGGGCAGCCCCAGCTTCCTCAGGCGCTTTTTGTAAAACCCCAACACCCCCTCATTCCTTGTACTGAGGCCCAGGGAAATGCCTGAGATCACCACAAACATGGGCACCGCAAAGCGGGACAACTGATTCCAAAGGAACCCCAGGTTCATCCCAAAGAGCGTATACCCACTCTCCCCATATACATAGCCGCTGGTAACATGGATGGCAACCACCGCCAGCATGGCCACCACCCGGGCGAAATCCAGGGCATAAAACTGCTTGCCCTTCATTCCGCACCCCTCCTCTCTCCTGCCTGGACCCACTCCACGGGCCCGCGAAAAGGGGCCGTTGCAGAAACTTCTTCCGCAACGGCCCCTGATGTTTCCCGCTATCGGGGCAGGCGCGTCACTGGCCTGTGCCAGTGTCCCCGCCACTGTCTCCGCCGGTTCCTTCGGTACCGGCTCCACTGCCAGTCCCGCCGGAACTGCCGCCGGAGCCGCCACTGCCACTCCCGGAACCAGAGCTTCCGCTCCCCGTTCCTGTGCCGCTGCTTCCACCGCTGCCAGTGCCGGTACCGCTACCCGTCCCAGTGCCGCTGCTTCCAGTGCCACTTCCGCTGCCGGCGGTGCCGGTGTCCGGAGGCTCCGTGCCCTCCTCTGGCGCGTTGCCTGTGTCCTTGGTGGGATCATGGGCGGTAGCGTCGGGGTTCTCCACCACGTTGACCACCATCTCCGCAGACTTTTTCCCTGCGATGGCCTTGATGACGGTCTTGCCCACATCCCGGCCGGTGATGGTGCCGTCCTCCGAAATGCGGACAATGGCGCTGTTCTGGCTGCTCCAGGTGACAGCGGCGGGGGTCATCCCCTCCTCCATCTGGACGTTGGCAATGAGCTTCCGGTCCTCTCCGGAACGGATGGTAATCTCATCATCCTCCAGCTCGATGTTCAACACCCCCGGGGCAGTCTGGGACACGTCCACCTTGCCGCTGACGGTCTTGCCGTCCACATTGGCGGCGATGGTAGCCTGTCCCACACCTTTGGCGGTGAGGGTGGCCCTGGTCCCATCGCCACTGACGGTCACCACATTGTTGTCGTTGCTGCTCCAACTGATGGGGCCGGTCTCCGTCCCCTCCGGGATTCCGGTGATGGTGGCCTCAGCGGTCTCCCCCAGGACGATGGTGTTGGTGGAGATTTCCATCTTATAGTCGGCCTTCCCGCTGCCGGTGAAGGACTTGATCACCAGCAGGGCCATGATAATGACCACCACGCCGATGACAATCGGCACCGGGGAAATCCCCTTGCGCTTGGGTGGTGGGCTGTTCTTGCGTTTTGTCCCCCCGCTGGAACTGCTGCTGCGCCGCTGGGTCTGGGACTCCGAGCCGCGGCGGCGGCTTCCGCCGCCCTGGGGGGGCGGGGGTGGACGGTTGCCCCGGTCCCTGCTGCCGCTGGACCCGCCGCCACTCCGGCGGCTGCCGCCACCGTTGGAGCTGCCTCCCCGGCCTCCCGAGGAACCGGAGCTCCGGCCGGAACTGCGGCTGCGGCTGTTGCCATGGTCGTCCCAGTTGGGGGCGGTGCGCTCCCAGTCCTCTTGGTCAAAGTCCCGGTAGGGGGTACCGAAACGGTCCCGCTTCTCGTAGCCCCGGTCATAGCCTCTGTCAAAGTCCCGGCCCCGGTCAACATCCCGGTAGCGGTCATAGCCCCGGTCAAAATCCCGGCCGTACCCCCGGTCAAAGTCCCGTCCCTGGCTGCGGTCATAGCCCCGGTAAGCACTTCGGTCGCCGGAGGAGCGGGAATTGCCCCGCGCGTAGCGGCCATTGTATTCATCATACTCGTCGTAACGCATGTCTATCCTCCTGACTTAAAAAGTCATCGGGTGCGTTCCAGCCCCTGGTTCTTGGGTGGAACGCCGCCCCTTCCCCAGGGGTTTTTCCCCGGGAATTGAGCAATGTGGCCTATTATACCATAACTTCACGCCCCTGAAAACGCACAATTTGTAAAGTTTCTAGGAAAACTCCGTTCCTTCTCTTGGGCAATTTCTCTTGTCTATGTTATATACTATTTTCCCCTCCAATTCAAGGCAGGAGCCGCTTTCCCAAGCCGCTCCACCGTTTTCTTGTAGAAAATGACGAAAAAATTTTGCCGGAACCTGGCGTTTTCTCCTGGCTCTGGCAGCGCTCCCCAGGGTTCTTGTGCAATTCCCCGGCTTGTGCTATACTTTTCCTGACACGACAAACCACCCGCGAGAGGGATACTTCCTCCGCACCAATGGAAGGGATATCAAATATGACGAATGAATTTCTGCCCCAGGGGGAGGCCGCCGCCCTGCTGCCCCAGGTCTCCTTCACCATCCCCGGCCTGTTCCTCTTCTCCCAGCTGGTCTACCAGTGCCTTGAACAGGTGGCGGCCAAATTTTCCCACCACATCCCCGTGCGCTTTCTCTACGGCTCCCCCCAGGTCCGTTGGAACTGCGGGCGGCTGGTGCTCATCAACCACCATGAGAGCTTGGAGGAGATGGAGCGGGAGCTGAAGGGGGCCGTCCAGCATGGCATCACCCCCCTGCTTACCTTCACCTCCCCCCTGCTGCAAGAGGAGGACTTAAAGGACCCGGTGTGCAACGGCCTTTTGGAGATTTTGGAGGAGATCCGGGGCGGGGTAGTCCTAGCCAGCCCCCTGCTGCGGGACTACATCCGCGCCCACTACCCCCATGTAACCATCCACGCCTCCATCATCCTCACCACCTACGCCCAGGAACGCAACGCCGCCTATTACCGCCAGCTCTCCCAGGACTACGACTACTATGTCCTCCATTCCGACGACAAGTTCCACCCGGAGCTGCTCCGTCAGCTCCCAAAGCACAACGCGGAGATCATATTAAATGAGCGCTGCGGCTACCAGTGCCCCCAGCGGCAGGAGCACTTCATCTCCATCGCCCAGGATCAGACCGCCCTGCTGGACGGCTGCGGCCCCCTGTCCAACTTCCTGGACCGCTGCCCCTATGTCCCCGAGGGCAAGCAGCGGGAGATGCAAACCCGGAGCATTTCCTCCACCGTCCAGGAGGCGGCAGCTTTGGCGGAGATGGGCTTTGACCTGTTCAAGCTCCAAGGGCGTTTGGACAGCCCCTATGTGTTCTTCTTTGACTTCTTGCGCTATGCGCTGGAAGGGGAGCTGGCCTTTCCCACCATGTACCCCATTTTCTCCTATTCCATTTATAACTACTTAAAGGAAAAGGAACACAAGCGGCGGGAGCACACCAAGGCCAACGGTCTACAGGCGTGAGGTGGGGTTTATGGAACTATCTTTTCAGCTCGCCGACCCCGCCGGCAATATCACCCTTCTAGTAACCACCCCTGTCCCCAGGGAGGACCACCCTGCCCTGGCCGCTGGCCTGCTCTCCATCCCGGAGCTCCACGCTGAACAGGTGGGCTTCCTGGTCCCGCCCCAGGGGGCGGGTGTCATCCGCCTAGAGATGATGGGCGGGGAGTTCTGCGGCAATGCCCTGCGCTGTGCGGGGTTATACTACGCCGTCCAGCAGGGCCGCCGCAGGGCAGGCCGCTTCCCGGTGGAGGTCAGCGGCTATGACAAGGCCCTCTCCGTCCAGGTCAACCCCCTGGCCAACCAGGTATCCGCGGAGATGCCCCTGCCCCAGGCGGTGCAATCCTGCACCCTCTTTGGCGCGGCCGCCCAGGCGGTCCTGCTCCCGGGCATCGTCCACGCCGTCAGCTCCCTCCCCCCGGAGCAGCCAGAGGCGGCCGTCCGGGAGGCCCTGGAGGGGTTGGCCCGGGACTATGCGGTCCCTGCTGCCGGGGTCATGTTCTGGGACCGGCAGCGCTCCACCCTCACCCCTGCGGTATACGTCCAGGGGACCAGTTCTCTGTATTTTGAACGTAGCTGCGCCTCCGGCAGCACCGCCGTGGCCGCCTGCCATGCCCTCAGCAGCCAGCGGGACGGCAGCTTCAAGCTGGCCCTGAAACAGCCCGGCGGCACCATCCACACCACCGCCACCCTCCGAGGCGGCAAGCTGCAACAGCTCACCATCGGTGGGGTGGTGAGCTTGGGGCAGGCCTATACCTTGGAATTCTAAAATACCCCAGACAATAGCCGCGTCCCAGGCGTTGATTTTCATCACCGCCTGGGACGCGCTTTTTATGTCATGCCGCTAACGCCCGGCGCAGCAGCTCTAGCTTCGCCGGCAGCCCTCCCTTCTAGGGGCCTAGTTCCACTGGAACCAAAAACCCCTTACTTTTCAGGGAAAAGATATCCTCCCCCAAAATGCTATACTGGCCCTGGCCTCAGATTCATAGAGAAAACATCGAAAATTAAGATTTCTTCAGGAGTTCTTTAAGAAATATTT
>CAJUCB010000050.1:0-7886 GCA_910584805.1 uncultured Oscillospiraceae bacterium | reverse complement strand
CTATAATGGTCCCATCAAAACCAGTCCGCTCTGGCGGCGCGGCAGAAAGGGGGGCCTGTGTATGGGGACCGTCTCAAAGGTAAAAAATATCCTCACTGGCGGGATGGTGGCCCTGCTCCTGCTGCTGGGCATTTTCCTGATCCGGGGCTATCTCAACGGCCACTTCGATTCCCCCGAAACCCTGCGTACTTATGTGGGCAGCTTTGGCCCCTTCTCCCCGGTGATTCTGACGGTGATTCAGGCCCTACAAGTGGTGCTGCCAGTGCTGCCGGGCTTCCTGGGCTGTATCGTGGGGGCGGGGCTGTTCGGCGCGGCAGGGGGGTTCTGGTGCAACTACATCGGCATCAGCGCCGGTTCCATCCTGGCCTTTCTCCTAGCCCGGCGCTTTGGGGTGGGTCTGGTACGGAAGATGGTCCCGGCGAAGAAGTATGACCACTGTGTGGCCTGGGTGCAAACGAAAAAGAGCTACACCCTGGTGCTGGCCCTGGCCATCCTGCTGCCCTTGGCCCCAGACGACTTCCTGTGCTATTTCTCCGGCCTCACAGGGATGTCCGCCCAGCGCTTCGTCTCCATCATCCTGCTGGCAAAGCCCTGGTGTATCTTGGTCTACAGCCTTTTCTTTGCCCATGTGATTTGAAGCATTTTGAATACGGTATCAAGGCACCGCATTGGTGCGGTGCCTTTTTGCAAGGACTTGCAAAAACATTTTTAGGAGGTATACCCCCATGCTCGGCGTCTACAACTACACGGTAATCCTGACTTACTTTGGGATGCTTATTTCCTTCACTGGCATCACCTGTGCCATACAAGGGGACCTCCACGGAGCCCTGGTGTGTCTCATGCTCTCCGGGGTGTGCGACATGTTTGACGGCAAGGTCGCCTCCACCAAGGTCCGCACCGCCCAAGAGAAACGCTTTGGCATCCAGATTGACTCCCTCAGTGACCTGATCTGTTTCGGTGCCTTTCCGGCGGTGATTGTCTACACCGTCTCCGACGGCAGCAACATGAGCTTCTACTGCTCCGCCCTCTACCTCCTGTGCGCCTTAATCCGCCTGGCCTGGTTCAATGTAGACGAGGAGGCCCGGCAGGACAGTGCCGCAGGCAGCCGGGAGGTCTATCTCGGCCTGCCCGTCACCACGGCAGCCCTGGTGGTCCCCGCCCTCCTGGGGCTGGGACGGCTCTGGCACTGGCCCCTGCCCATCCTGGGCCCGGTGGCGCTGCTGGCTATGGGGGTGGCTTTCCTCCTCCCCTTCCGGCTGAAAAAGCCGGCCCTGCCAGGGAAGGTGGGGATGATCCTCTGCGGGGGCGCGGAATTTCTCCTGTTGTGTCTGGCGGTGGACCTATGAGCGGGAACAGCGGTGCAGTCCGCTTCCTCTATGGCAGCGTGGTGGGACGGGTTCTGCTGTCCCTGATCCTACGCAGCCATGCCGACCGCCTGGCGGTGGCCTTTCTCTCCTCCCCCCTCTCCCGGCCCCTGGCCCGTTGGCAGGCCAAGCGCCTGGGGCTCCCCCCAGAGCAGGCCCGGAGCTTTGGCAGCTACCGCGCCTTCTTCGCCCGTACCCGCACTGCCCAAAGCGTAGACCTCACCCCAGGCCGGCTTATCAGCCCCTGTGACGGCTACCTCAGCGCCTATCCCATCCAGGCGGACAGCAGCTTTGCCATCAAGGGCTCCCACTACCGGCTGGCGGACCTCCTCCAAGACGAAGCCCTAGGCAAACGTTTCCACGGCGGTGATTGCCTGATCTTCCGCCTGTGCCCCACCCACTACCATCACTACCACTACATTGACGACGCCTATCAGGGAACCCATCATTTCATCCCTGGCATACTCCACAGCGTCCAGCCCATCGCCTGCGAGACCTATCCGGTCTATGTCCTCAACCGCCGCTGTTGGAGCCTACTCACCACCGATCACTTCGGGCCGGTGGTGCAGGTGGAGATAGGGGCCCTGGTGGTGGGAGGCATCCACAATGCGTGTCAAAACTGCCGCGTCCGCAAGGGCACGGAGAAGGGACACTTCCAGTTGGCAGGCTCCACCATTGTCCTCCTTCTGCAAAAAGGCCAGGTCCGCCTGCGGCCGGAACTGTTGGCCCAGCTAGAGCAGGGCCGAGAGGTCCCGGTGGAACTAGGGATGTATATTGGGGACGCCCTTTTATAGATACAAACAGAGGTGGATCAACCTTGGATGGTTGATCCACCTCTATAATGTATCGATCACTTCTGGCACAGCTCCCGATAAAAGGCCACCGCCTGGTCCATATCCGCCTGGTTGGGCCGTCCCTTGGCAATGCCACCCACCAGCTTGAAGGGGCCGAAGGTATCATAGCCCCGGCAGCCAAAGTGTCCCAAGACCTGAGCGCCCCTCTCCTTGGCAATCTTCTCTGCCTCCTGGATGTACTTTTTACGGTCCATCCCGCAAGTGTAGAGGAAGAACAGCTTCTTCCCCTGAAGGGGCGCTTGCGCCGCCCATTGCAGAACCGCCTTGCTTAAGCTCCCATAATAGATGCCAGAGGCCAGGCCAATCCCCTCATAGCTAGAGAGGTCAACCCCCTGGGCTTCCCCCACAGGCAACAGCGTCACATCATGTTGCGCGGCGATGGCGTCCAGGAGCTTCTTGGTGTTGCCGTGGTGGGATGAATGGTAAACGATTAGGGTCCTCATGGTCCTCCTCCCTTCTATTGCTCAGAAAAGTATAAGAAAGCCCTTGAACCATTAAGATTCAAGGGCTCCTTGTCTTGTGTTGACAAAAAAGATGCAACCTTCAAATCTGCATCTAAAACTCAATAGAATCTCTGCGAAGCTGTTATAGTCTGAAAAGAAATAGTAAAACAGGTTTTGTTCCAACGTGTAATAAGCGATTAAATTTTTGCTATACCATCCAATGTGCCAAACGAATGTCTTCTTTTGAAAAGCCAATCCACAATAGACTCATATTCCTAATTAGCTTATCAAGCAAAAGGATCAAATATTTCATTTTAGAATCATCTTTAAAGTTGTAAAAATATGCATATCCATGTGCAATAGTGCGTCGAGTTTCTTTGATTTCTTCACCAATATCATCTGCTGACAAACTTGCATTTGTCAACAACTCGGGAAATAAATTAAGGCTATAGGTTAATTCTTTTTTTAGAGAGAATCGAGTGTCTTGCGCTTTTTGATGTTCAAGTTTATCAAATAAATATTCAAATGACATAATTTGTTCCATAAAACGTTGAGGCGAAAACATTGCATCAAGATTTCCTAAATGTCCCAATGGTATACTTTGCGTGATTTTATATCCGGAATCTAACGCTATATTATTTAGAATTTTCGGAATATATTTCTGAACGTCAAATTCACAGAAGGGCATATCGCATGATGAAATAGTTTCTTCTGAAATTAGTGGACAGTAAAACCATCCTACTTTTTGTTCACTTTTGTATAAGATAATCCGTTTAAATGGGACATCTGTCTGAGACATCATGAACATGGCAAGACGATATAAGATCATTGAAATACTGCAACACTCTTGAATTTCATTAGTATGAAGGGAAATCAACAGCTCGCCTTTTTTATCAAAGTCTTCTAAAAGTCCAAGTCGATTTTCATGTCCTATGCGGAAGGACAATTCGTATTGATATCCGTCCATGGCAAAGGGTATCTTATAAACGTTCTTAGGCTCCACAGAAAAATTAATTCCAGTTCTGACCATATCTATATAATTATATTTATATCTGAAAATATCGTCAAGGAATGGGGACTGCAGGCCAATAGTATCATATTCATCTTGTACTGCAAGCATAAATATAATATAACAGCGCAGATAACATGTGCCTCCTATAGATTGCTCGACCATGAATATAGTTTTTTGTCCCTGAAAATTGTTACTAAAACATTGTCCTTCGAGAATGTAGTTATGTTTAAAGTTATATTCCTTTGTAAATTCCTTTAAGAGATCATCATCGGTAAACAATTCCATGCGGTAATCTTCTACTACAAACGGAATCTTTCCTTCGCCAAAGGAGATGAAACCCTTAAGCATCAAATCGCCTCAATTCAATCGCTACTATATTTATTGCGTTTATGACCAATCCACTTCATTTCTTCTTTCGGCTGTACCGGGTAACCCAAGAAATGGTGATGGTACTGCATGATAAAAATCATCATATCTTGGGCGGTATCTTTCGGTGCCTATCATGAGGTAGCATACATCTATAGCTCTCGTAACTCCTACATAGTGAAGATTTAATGTTTGAATCCATTCCTCATCACTGATATTTTCAAGTGGAGCAACCCATTTGTATAAATCCATATGAAATACGACATTGAACTCTAAACCTTTGGATTTATGTAAAGTCATCAGATTAATTTCGTTGTCTGCCGCTGGAATAAAACTGGTAAGATACGATTTCGTATTAAGGGTTTCGTGTAGTAACTCAACTGCCTTTTTTGATTCTTTCTTCGGGTGAACAAGCTTGGCAAGTTTCACAAAGATAGGCTCGGCAAGATCAATATTGGATTCGTCATATGAAAAAATCTCGGTGCACATCGATAGTACCTTCCGATATCTGGCAGGATCAATTTGTTCCGAATAAAGTTGCTCTGCTACATCAACGGGGTAAATTCCATCTTCAAATCGGGAGTACAAAATATCACAAAACAATCTTCCCCAATATGAATTATCACGGTCGAGAAGAGTATCGGTGAACGTCTTATGCGCTGTTTTGAGGACTGCATCAAGGACACGAATTGTTCCGTTACCCCTACAGAGAATTGCGACCTGATTATTCTTTGCAACGCCGTATTTAGATTTAATTCTCTCCAATCGTTCGTCTATCCTTTGGGCGATACTGACCTCATTCCCTGTGACATTAACTTTAAACACTCGTTTCTCATCTGGTATTTCCTTTGAAATATTAAATAGAGCGAGAGAATATTCGGAGATGCTTACATGGCAGCGGTGATTTGTATTGAGCTGAAAATGGTGAAAATCTTCTCGCATGATTAGTGAGATCAGGTATTTGGGAAATCGATTGGCAAAACCGAATATCGCTTGATTAATATCTCCAACAGCAATACCAGTCAGGCCATATTCAACCAGTTTCAAAAATGTTTCATGCTGGATTTTACCACAGTCTTGATACTCATCGATGAAGATATGAGTATACCTTGCTTTGATGTATTTTAGTACACTCGGTATGCTTTTTAAGAGATATAGTGCAATCTCACCGGTAAGTTCTAAAAAGATTTTCCCCTCCGCGAGAGCTGTAAGGATAAGCTTCTCTTGATTCAGTGAGAACGGAAATGTTGTCCCCAGCAAACCACTGTATTGTTCTTCTGTTGAAATTTTATCAATCACCTCGTAGTCTGGCATATTATTGGTCAAATGGCTGGCGAATGGGATAATTATTTCTGAGATATAAAATTTGTCGATTGTTCCGAAGAATGACCTTTTGGTATCTATCCCGCGTTGTCTACAGCGGATTTTCAATTCATCACTGGCCTTATTTGTGAAAGATATAGCAATAACGCCCTTGAAATCTGGAAGAGCGGGGAGAATTGCTGCAATTTTTTCAACCACCGTATATGTCTTACCTGATCCTGGACGGGCTGTTACAACTATATTCTTATCATGGCGTAATACAGCTTGTTGTTCAGGAGTAGGTTCCTTAACCATGGCCTGGATGTATCCTTTCTTCTATAAGTTGCTTTAGCTTTTTTAGTGGAGCAGCTATTGGATCTTCGGTCAGTGCATTAAGAGAATCGCGATGTTTCGTCAAAAAAGCGAACATATTTTCGCCCTTTTTTCCTTTCATAGCTTTTATCAAGGCATTTGCTGTTCGCTTACTGTAAAAAGATAAAAGCGTTGCGCTTAGTGGCCCATTAGCCAAGTCGCTTTCAAGGTCAATGTCGGAGAGATATATGTTATACAGTGTAGTCTGTTTTTTGACATGTGCATTTAAAGCCTTTGCCTCATCGGGTATTTCGCCATCCATCGGCCATTCGTTATCGCTCTTGTATTTTGACCAATATTTCACCAACTCATTAGAGCTACCCTCCCACAGTTCAAGAATACCCATAACTCGTGACACTCCAGCATAATACCTCTTTGTTGGCGAGTTTTTGGGTTTGGAGAAAACGTCATTATCAGTTCTAAGAACCCAGGGAATATTTAGTGCATTGCAGACGGCTACATACGGTTTGAAACCAATTCCCTCAACCGAAAGGATAGAGATATTATATCTATCTAGGTCGATTCCCATCTTGCTGGCTAAATCAGTATAGAGCATAACCTCAGATACGCCTTCAACAAGGAAAACACCATCAGAAAAGAACGTTTCTGCAGAAAGAGCATTCAGCCTATAGTTAAATTCTGAGAACACCCTTTTTAGCATCTCACTGCAACCCCCACAGGCTGCATGAGTAATTTTCTGCTCAGTATAGAGACGAATGATACAACAAGGATCAAATCGCGACGCAATGTGCGGAGAATGAGAAGTTATTAAAACTTGTCCCTTGAAATTGTTCTGGATGTACTCAGATAAACGTCTCTGCTGATGAGGATGTAAATGAGCCTCGGGTTCCTCGATGGCGTAAAATGTCACATGGTCAACATTCTCTTGGATGTTCTGCTTGGCTATCCAAGTAGCCAAAAAGATTTGATTATTGCGGCCATCTCCACCGGGCGTAAGCGGGTTCTCAGCGGCTGAATAGGACAAAGTCAGATTGTTCAATAATTCCCCTGCTTCGCTTTCGCCAGCCACGAAGCGCACAGTCTGATCTTCGTTATGAAAGGATAAATCTGACAGTTCCTTATTAACATGTTCCAGTGCAGTTGAAACGTAATGCAAAGAACTGACCTGACTATTTATGATGTCGAGATTATTCTGAATCGCTACAGTACTCTTTTCATCTTCTTGAGACTGTTCTTCTGTCAGTCGCTCTTTTGCAAGTCGAAGCATCTGAAGTCGCTCCCGTTTGAGAAAAGAAAACAGGTCGCGATTTGTGTCCACACACTGCATATTAAGGCGCTTTATGTAGTGACGTGTGGGATACTCTGAAAGAGTCTCCTCACTAAATCCAATTTGAATACTGTAAGCCTTGTCTCTGGGTTTGACATAGCGAATTACTACCGTGTCATCTTTGATATTGCCTCTGAATTCACTCAGAAGGCAGTCTTCTGTCACATCGCAAATTGTTGCAGTAATCTCTATTTGCCCCGTTTCGCTGTAAGCATTATAATCGCTCTCTGTAAGTTCCAAATCCTGCTCACTAATTGACTTGTCGAACAAAAGCCTCAAAGCATAAATCAGGTTCGTTTTTCCAACATCATTTGCGCCAATAATCAATGTTTTCGGTTGAAAAACGACGGTTTCGTCACTAAAGTTCCGAAAGCCTTTGATATGAACTTGATTAATTCTCATCTTGGCCCTCCCACATAGGTAATAAGAACACGGCTTGCCGAGTCCTACAAATCATCTGTGGTACAATCGCATGATTGCTAACCGCGCCTTTGGATCTAACCACAGATGAAAATCTGCAGCAATTTCAGGGTAAGCACTTACGCCTCCACCTTTACCCTGTTTTACACGCATTCCAACAGCGTGTGTCCTTCGAATCCACAGAGATGGTGTAATAGTAAGCGATGTGGTATGTCCTTGGTGAATCAGTTCCTCACAAGCACTGTCATCGAACTCCTTATTCATCTCATTTTCCCATTGGCGAAGAAATTCCAATGTGTTACGGCTACGCATCCAACTTTGAATGACATAGCCGGGAGATTCTTCAGAATATTGCCTTGCCAACTCTGTCAATGACACCATATCCTTGCAGGTCATCAGCCTCATGTATAGGCGTATAGTTTCCTGATAGTCCCTGATTCTTTTAGATGTTCGTAATTTTTCTTC
>CAJUCB010000049.1:4989-14865 GCA_910584805.1 uncultured Oscillospiraceae bacterium | reverse complement strand
TCCCCTGTTTTTCCCCTTTCCCCCACATTCTTCCCCTCCCCCAACCATCTCCTTCCTTCCCTTTACACCCCTATACTCTATATGGTAAGATAGTGGCATCAGCTTTTCCGCCCTCCGGGGCGAAGGGCCCACTTACACTATTTGAATAAGGAGTGCCTATGAAACCATTTCTAAAACGCGCCGCCGCAGCCTTACTCTGCTGTGCGCTGCTCTGTCCCACTGCCCTGGCCTCCGACGCCTTGGGCAACCGCATTTACGGCTATACATTGGATATCTGTGAAAACACCACCCTTTCCCGGGAGGTCATGTGGAGCGCTTCCCGCTCCGACCTACGTACAGAAAACTATATCACCTACATCCCCTCCGCCAGTATTTCCCCCAAGGTAAGCTTTGGTTCCTCGGTAGTATCTCTCCAAACCGTCTCCTCCGTGGCCAAGGACCTAGAGGGCAACGGCAAGCGGGTCCTCAGCGGCATCAACGGGGACTATTATGTCATGGCCACCGGCGACCCCCTGGGTCTGGTGGTCACCGATGGGGTCCTCCGTTCCTCCGACGCCAGCCTCAGCGCTGTAGGCTTCAACGCCGACGGCTCCACCATCGTGGGCAGCCCCTCCCTGTGGATCACCGCCAACTTCCATGGCCAGTATTATAACCTCCACGGCATCAATAAGGTCCGCAACGCCAAGGGCTACTACCTCTTTACCGAGGACTTCTCCGCCAACACTAAGAATACCCTGGCAGGCGTGGACGTGGTTCTAGTCCCCTCTGGGGAGCTGGGCATCGGTAAGAACGTCCCCTGCACTGTGGAACAGGTCATCGAAGCCAAAGGGGCCACCCCTCTCCCCGACGGCCGGTTCATCCTCTCCATCTCCTCCTCCGCCGACGCCTCCCTGCAAGCCGCCCTTCGGGCGCTGAAGCCCGGGGACACCGTGGACATTAGCATTACCAGCCCCGATGAGCGCTGGAACAATGTGGACTGTGCCGTAGGCGGCCTCTACCGCCTCATCACAGACGGCGCCCTCAACAGCGGCCTGGACACATCCTCCGCCGCCCCCCGCACCGCCATTGGCACCAAGGCCGACGGCAGCGTGATTTTCTACACCATTGACGGCCGCCAGGCAGGTCACAGCGTCGGCGCCACCATTCAAATGGTGGGGCAACGCCTCTTGGAGCTGGGCTGCACCAACGCGGTGCTCCTGGACGGAGGCGGCTCCACCACCATGGTGGCCACCTATCCCGACCACCTCTCCTCCACCGTGGTGAACAAGCCCTCCGGGGGGAGCCAGCGCTCGGTCTCCAACGCGGTGTTCCTGGTGTCCAACCTGTCCTCCACCGGAATCCCCGGCTCCCTGTACGTCACCCCCTCTAGCCTCACCCTCCTAGCCGGGGCCAGCACCCAGTGTACGGCCTCCACCATGGACACCGGCTGGTATCCCATGGCACAGCTCCCCGGGGCGCTGACCTGGTCCGCCTCCGCCGGCAGCGTCAGCCCCGGCGGCGTGTTCACCGCCCCCATGGAAAGCGGGGTCTATACCGTCACTGCCTCGGTGGAAGCCGTCAGCGGCAGCACCGCCGTCCAGGTCTATTCCACCCCGGACACCATCCGCGTCACCAGCGGCGGCAAAGACGTCTCCTCCCTCTCCCTCACCCCAGGGCAGCAGGTGGACCTAGACGCCTCCGCCACCTACCGTACCCTCCCCCTTACCTGCCAGGACAACTGCTTTACCTGGACCGTTGACCCCGCCCTGGGCAGCATCGACACCAACGGCGTCTTTACCGCCGGGAACGATCCCGCCAGTGGACAAATCCAGGTCTCCGCCGGGGAGCGCAGCGTCACTCTGAACGTCTCCGTCAACGCCCCCGGTGCCTACACCCGCCTGGCGGACTTTGAGGACGACACATATTTTACTCCCACCGGGGCCAAGCTGTCCTTGACCGACAGCTCCAACCATGTAGCCCTGGGCAAGCAGAGCCTGCAAGTGGATTACAACGGCCCGCACACCCAGTTGTCCGCCAGCCACCCCCTCTCTCCCTCTGAGAAATATGTCTCCCTCTGGGTCTATGGGGACAACTCCGGCGGCACCCTCTCCGCTACCTTCGACATAGGCGGTGACACCGATGCCCCGGAGCTGATCCAATCCTTTGGGACGTTAAACTTCTCTGGCTGGAAGCGGCTCACCGCCCCTGTTCCCGCCGGAGCCGCCTCCTTCACCGGCCTGCGGCTGGACGGATTAGAGCTTGAAGGTGCTGCGGCCTCCACCGGCACCCTCTACCTGGACCAGCTTCTCCTGGCCAACCAAACCACCCCGGACACCACCGCCCCCACGGTGAACCTGACGGTCAACGGCAACACCGTCTCCGCGACTATCACTGACGACGCCAGAGGCGTCCTCTCCCAGGACCGCATGGTCCTGCAGCTGGACGGCAAGCCCGTCCCCTTCACCTGGGACGCCCCCCGCGCAACCCTCCACGCCACCCTGCCGGAGTTGGACAACAGCCTCCACCAGGTCTCCGTCACTGCCGCCGACCCCAGCGGGAACCTGGGTCGGGGCTATGTCACCACCTCCGGTTCTGCTGCCGCCAACCCCTTCGCCGACATGGACGGCCACTGGGCCGCTCCCTTCACCACCCGCCTCAGTGAGCTGGGCATCATCACCGGGGTGACGGAAAACGGCGTAGCCAAGTTCCTCCCCGGCCAGTCCATCACCCGGGGGGACTTCGCCCTGATGTCCGCCCGGTGGCTGGGCATCCCCCTGGCGGACTACCAGGATGTGTCCCTCCCCTACGCCGACACCGCGGCAATCCCCCCCTGGAACCTGGACGCCATCAAGGCCCTCCACGCCCTGGGCATCATGCAGGGCAGCGGCAGCGGCGGCCAGCTCAACGCCAACGCCAGCGCGTCCATCACCAGGGCGGAGGCCATGACCATCCTGGGACGGATGCAGGTCAAGGGCTATCCCCAGGCCAACCTGAGCGGCTTCTCCGATGCCGGGTCCGTCCCCGCCTGGGCCAAAAACTATGTGGCCTCCCTGGTGGGACAAAACGTCGTCTCCGGCTCCAACGGCCAATTACGTCCCACCGCGGCAGTGAGCCGGGCCGAGGTGGCAAAGATGCTCCTGACAATGTGGTAACCATAGCGGCGTTTTCGTCCACCTTTTCCAAACGGTGGCGGAGTCCAGAGGCAGCGCCTTTTGGTGGGTTTGGGCAAAGCCCAAGCAAAAGCCGCCCCAAATGAAATCCTAACCCATACGAAAAACACTTGCAAAATCCCATAAAACGTGCTAGTATACAGGGTATCATTCTATTCAGAAGTCCAAAGGAAAGGAATCAAGCAGTATGGCAACAACAATCGTCTCTGTCATCCAGGTCCTGATGGGGGCCTTGCTCATCTTATTCGTTCTGGGGCAGTCCGGAAAGCACTCCGGCCTGGGCGCCATCGCCGGGGCCAGCGAGTCCTTCCTGTCCAAGAACAAGGCAAAATCCGCAGACGCCAAACTGGCCCGTTGGACCAAGTGGGTGGCCATTGCCTTTATGGTGCTCACCCTGGTACTCTGCCTCCTGCCCTCATAACCGCACCCCCTCCAAACTGCCCCTTCCTTCCCGGAGGGGCAGTTATTTTGTAAAAACCAACGGATCATCAACATAGGATCCACCCAATCTACACACTATATAGAGGTGATTACAATGACCCGGCAAGAAGCATTTGAAATGCTGGACCGTCTGGCCCGGGGGATCGCCGAGATGTTCGGCACCAACTGCGAGACCGTCATCAACGACCTGGCCGACCCCCTCCATCCCATCCTGGCCATCTACAACGGCCACGTCTCTGGGCGGGAGGTGGGCTCCACCCTGGATGTCACCGGCGTGGAACAGGACCTGTATCTGGACTCCGACGTGATCAATCTCCTGGCCGTGACCCCCAGCGGGCAGCAGACCAAAAGCTCCACCTTCTCCATCAAGGGGGAGGACTACCACCTGGGCTTGGGCATCAACTACGACTTCACCCCCCTGACCTATGCCAACCGGGTGCTCCTGGACCTGATGCACACAGAGGTAGACTTCCACAGCGCCCTCTACCGCAGCCGGGACGCAGGCATCGGGGAGCTCTTCGATGCCGCCATCCTCCGGGTGGGCAAGCCCATCCGGGAGATGAACAAGGCCGACCGCCTGCGGGTGATTGAGCAGCTCAAGAGTATGGATGCCTTTTCCTACCGCCGGGCGGTGCCCTATGTGGCCAACCACCTGGGGGTCTCCCGCTACACCGTGTACAAATACCTGGACGAGGTGGCCGCCAAAGAGCAAAAGGAGGAAAACTGAGTGGATCAAGCACGCATTGAGCAGTATTTTTCCGGCCGGGAGGGGCAGTTGGTAGAGGCTGTGTCCCGCCTGGTGCGCATCGACAGCACCCTGGGGGACACCCAGCCTGGTCAGCCCTTTGGCCCTGGCCCCGCCGCTGCCTTAGAGGAATTTTTGGACCTGTCCCGCCAGTGGGGCCTGCCGGGCAAAAACCTGGAAGGCTATGTGGGCACCGTGGACCTGGGGGGCCCGGACATCGCCCTGCACATCCTGGGCCACCTAGACGTGGTCCCCGCCGGGGAGGGCTGGACCGTCACCGACGCCTTCACCCCCAAGCTGGTGGACGGCCTTCTCTACGGCCGGGGCACCGACGACGACAAGGGCCCCCTGGTGGCGGCCCTCATGGCCATGAAGGCCGTGAAGGACTTGGAGGTCCCCTTAAAACAGGGGGTACGCCTGATCCTGGGCACCGACGAGGAGACGGGCTTCCGGGACATCCGCTGGTACTATGACCGCCACCCCTACGCCCCCTACACCATCTCCCCCGACGCGGACTTCCCCATCATCAACATTGAGAAGGGCCACTACCAGCCCACCTTCTCCGCCGCCTGGCCGATAGAGGAGGCCCTCCCCCGGGTGACCTCCATCACTGGGGGCCCCCGGCTGAACATGGTGCCCCCCATGGCCCGGGCCACCCTCCTGGGCTTGGAGGAGGCCGCTGTCCAGCAGGCCATTGACGGCCTGGGGCTCGAACCAGAGATCCGCTTCACCCTCACCCCTCAAAACGGGGCCCTGCACATCCACTGTGCCGGGCAGAACGCCCACGGCTCCACCCCGGAGGAGGGCCACAATGCCCAGACCGCCCTGCTCACCCTTCTGTGTGCCCTGCCCCTGGCCCCCTGCCCCTCCACCCAGGCCATCCACAACTTAAACCGGCTGTTCCCCCACGGGGACTTCACCGGCCAGGCCCTGGGCATTGCCCAGCGGGATGAACTCTCCGGCCACCTGAGCCTGGCCTTCACCCTGCTGAACCTCAACGAAACCGGTTTTGAGGCCCGGTTTGACAGCCGTACCCCCCTGTGCGGGACAGAGGCGACCATCTGCCAGGTCACGGAAGCCGCCATGACCCAGGCAGGCTTTACCATCAAGGGGGCGCTGGAATCCCCCCACCACGTCAGCGCCGACACCCCCTTCCTGGGCATCCTGGCCAAATGCTATGAGCAATACAGCGGCAGAAAGAGCCAGTGCATTGCCATCGGCGGCGGCACCTACGTCCACGACATCCCCGGCGGGGTGGCCTTTGGGGCCAGCATGCCGGGCTTCGTGTCCAACCTCCACGGCCCCGACGAACGGGTGAACGTGGCCGATCTGCTCACCGCCGCCAAGATATTCACCCAAGTCATCATTGACCTCTGCTCCTAAGGGGCAAGGAGGGACCCATGACCAAAAACAAAGACCTCTTCCTCTCCTTCGCCCGGATCAGCGCCAGCTGCTTTGGCGGCGGCTATGCCATGCTCCCCTTCTTCCAGCGGGAGCTGGTGGAAAAGAAAGGGTGGCTCACAGAGGAGGAACTCTTGGACCTAAACGCCGTGGCCCAGTGTACGCCGGGGGTGATCTCCGTAAACACCGCCACCTTCTGCGGCTACCGCACCAAGGGCATCCCCGGTGCCCTGGCAGCCACCCTGGGCATCCTGGCCCCTCCGTTGGTGATTGTGCTGGTGATTGCCGCATTCTTCTGGACCTTTGCGGAAAACCCCTGGGTGCAGCACGCCCTGGCCGGTGTGCGGGCCTGCGTCTGCGCCCTGATTATCAACAGCACCATACGGCTCTACAGCAAGGCCGTCCTGGACCTGCCCACCTTCCTGGTATTTCTGACCGTCTTTCTCCTGGCCGCCTTTGTGGGC
Source organism: uncultured Oscillospiraceae bacterium (assembly GCA_910584805.1). Classification (GTDB taxonomy): domain Bacteria; phylum Bacillota; class Clostridia; order Oscillospirales; family Oscillospiraceae; genus Evtepia. Next base: position 8,665 of record CAJUCB010000049.1, on the reverse strand, counting down.
ATCTCCCCCGCCCTGCTGGTGCTGGCTGCCGGGGCCTTTGGCCTGGGGCTCCAGCGCCTGCGGAAGGAGGGGCGTACATGATTTTCTTGGAACTCTACTGGTCCTTCCTCCTGGTGGGCCTGTTCTCCATGGGCGGGGGGATGGCCACGGTGCCCTTCCTCTTTGACCTCTCCGCCCGGACGGGCTGGTTTTCCGCCGCAGACCTGGCCAACATGATCGCCGTCTCCGAAGCCACCCCCGGCCCCATTGGGGTGAATATGGCCACCTATGTGGGCTACGCCACCGCCGGGGTCCCCGGTGGGATTGTGGCGGTGCTGGGGCTGGTGACACCGGCGGTGGTGATTATCCTCCTGGTGTCCCGGCTGCTGAGTACCTTGTGGAAAAACCCCAAGATCCAGGGGCTGTTTTATGCCCTGCGTCCGGCCTCGGTGGGGCTCATCGCGGCGGCGGCCTTTTCCGTGTGCGCGGTGTCCCTGTTCACCTGGGACGGCAGCCTGACCCTCCACTGGGGTTCCATCGCCCTGGCGGTGGGGCTGCTAGTGGCTATGAACCTGCCCAAGGTGAAGAAGCTGCCGTCGGTGGCCTTTGTGGCCATCGCGGCGGCGGTGGGCATCGTGTTTCAGATGGTTTGAAAAAATCCGTTCTTTCGGTACGTAATGTACTGAAAGAACGGATTTTTTGCAGTCAAAGCTAGAGGGCGATATCCTGGGACTCCACCGCCTGCTGCTTCGCCCGGGCGGACTCCTGAAGGAAGAGCATGCTCCCCAGAGAGCTATAGGGCAGGACGAAAAAGTCCATGGCATTGTGGGTCAGGTAGGAGAACACGAACCACAGCAGGTAGGAGGAACGCAAGCCAAAGAACGCCTTGCGCAGACCCTGGACACTGGCCATTCCCCGCCGGAACACCTGCCCCAGGCTGTATTCTGGATGGGCCGCCAGGCAGTAGCGCAGGGGCAGGAGGGTACAATGGAACCAGAATGTAAACAGAACCGCCAGGAAAAACAGCAGCGAACCACTGAGCTGGTAGAGGGTGCTGGCGGAACTATAGCTGTCCATTGAGGGTGTGATCTGATAGAAGCGATAGATGCAATAGAGGCTGGGGACCATGGCGACGAGCCCCACAACGCGCACCACCACTTGCAGGAGAAATTCCACCACCAGGGCTTTCCCCCAGCGCAGGGGCTGGCTGAGCCAGTATAGGATGCGGTTCACCCCTACCTGTCCGCCCCGGAACACGTTCCAATACTGCTCCATGGCCCCCATGCGCAGGGGTGACAGGATCAGGAAGCAGACCACGCCGCACACAGCCGCCAGGATTAGCTGCTGATAGGACAGGGGGACGGCCAGCACCATCCCTGTCAGGTCCATGCGGAAGATGAGGCTGAAGCCCTCCTCATAGAAGTAGAGGCCGCTGGCGGTGTCGCCGTACTTGCTCAAGTCCGCCATCCCATAGCTCGGGATGGCCCCCAGGAGCACCTGGACCCCAAACAGAGCCAACTGGATACACACAAAAAAGACCGTCACCCGCAGGCACATGGGGTGGATCATCCACCGCCTGGCCTGCTGTTTGATCTCCCGCCGTCGGGGTAATTGTATCATGATAAAGTTCCCTTTCTTATTCCGCCGCGTCCGGGTTCTCCGGCGCAGGGTCCGGAGCCGGTGTCGGGTTCGGTGCCGGCGTGGGGTCGGGTGCAGGGTCCGGCTTGGGCGCGGGGGCAGAGTAGCCGGGGATACCATATTTATAGGCGTCGGCAGGGCTCACCAGCACCACCTGGTCCCGGGGCCGGTAGACACTGGTTGCCTCCAAGTTGGAGCTAATCAGCTTCCCGTTCTCATAGAGGTTGCGGTAGGTGCGGATGGTATAGCCCGTGTAGGGGGTGACACTGACCTTGGTAGCCCCAGCCCCCAGGCCGCTGCCCACCTTGTAAACGGTCTTGTACCCCGTGGTGCCCACCGTCTCGTTGGTCATCTCCACGGTGATGTTGTCGCTCTTGGTGCCCATGATGTTCACCGTCAAGGTCCGCCCGGACACGCTGCCCACCACCTTCAGGGGGAAGGGGGTGTTGTTCCGGAACCGGAAGTCCTTGGAGCCATAGTACACCGTGGCGTCCATCCCGTGGGGGACATAGCTGGTGATATAGCCGTGGTTATAGCGCTCCACAATCTCCAAATTGGCCCGGAGGGTGGCCAGGTAGATGGTGGAGGACCCCTGGCAGATGCCGCCGCCGGTCTCCTGGACGGTCTCCCCAGAGACATAGGCAGGGGCAGGCAAGAAGCCACGGGCGCTGGTGCGCCGTCCCACCACCTCGTTGTAGGCGAACTCCTCCCCTGGCATGAGCACCTTGCCATTGAAGAGCTGGGCTGCCAGAGCGATGTTCTTCACCCGGTTTTCCGAACCGGCGATATTGCTGGTGCAGCTCCCCAGGACATCCTGGTAGAGGTAGGGCTCTAAGTCCTTCACCGTTTGCTGGGGCTGGGTGATAATCAAGGGAATCTCTGCGCTCTTGCCCCAGTCCAGCTCATCAAAGGTGGCCTGGGCAGCCTGGGCATCGAAGGAGATACCAGGGCTCTCCTGCTGGAAGCGCTTGGCCGCCTTGTCAAACACGGCCTCTTGGACCTGGGTTTCCACCTGGCCCAGGACATCGTTGAAATTCAGCTCCTGGGGCAGGGTCTGGGCTAAGGTCACGGTGAACTGGGGGGCCTCCTCCCCCAGGGCCACCACTTCCCCCCGGCCCATACGCTGGAAAATCTCGCTGCGCAGGCTCTCCCGGTCCAGCAGGTTGCCGGGGACGCCCTTGGTCACCTTGAGGCTGGTCTCCCCCAGCTCCCATGTGCTCTGCACCGCCTCCTGTCCCACAGCCGCGTCCATCTCGTCCAAAATCTTCTCCAACGCGTCGCTCTCCCCATAGGCGGGGATGATCTCCGCCCCGGAGATGAGGCACTTGAGGTAGATGCCCCCCCGGGCGGCAAAGGCACTGTCGTTGCCCAGGCTCCACGCCTTGGAGGCCGTGGCGGCACAGTCGGTGCTCACGCTGGCCAGGGGGACCTGGACCTGGGTGGACTTCCCGTCCTGGGTGGCCACTTCAAACTTGACCCCCCGGTCCTGCTCCGGGGTTTGGGCTTCCACGGCCTGGGTCACCACCCGCTCCGCTTCTGCCCGGCTCATGCCCCCTACGGATACCCCCTGTACGCTCACATTGGGGTAGATGGCGTCCCCGCCGCCCACAGCGCACAGGGCCACATAGCTCACCAGCAGGGCCGAGGCCACCGCCACGCCCAGCACCAGCGCCTTTTTCTTCCCCAGGGACAGCTTTTTGGTCTTATTGGACTCTTCCATATAGGCCCCTCTCTTCTTTCCAAAATATTCCTTCCTTCGACAAGGCAGTCATTTTAGGTTATATTATATGGAACTCCTGCAAAAAAATCAACTGCGAGCTGCACAAAAAAATAGAAAACCCATGGGTTTCCTTCCCCACTCTGGATTTCCAAGTACTTTACTTCTCCCTTGATCTCTGTCATAATAGCAGAAAACCGACGGAAAGGAGCCCCCGCTATGAACGTCAACACCGTCTGGGCCGCCTATTTCAGCGCCACGGACACCACAAAAACCCTGGTCACCCGCATCGCCCAGGAGCTTTCCCGCCGCAGCGGCGCCCCCCTGCAAACCTTCGATTTC
>CAJUCB010000049.1:311-4976 GCA_910584805.1 uncultured Oscillospiraceae bacterium | reverse complement strand
GCCGGGCGGGTGCCCAACCTGCTCATCAAATATGTAGCCTCCATCCAGGGCCAGGGTGCCCTGGCGGTGCCCATCGTGTGCTATGGCAACCGCAATTACGACGACGCCCTCATGGAGCTGCGCAACACTTTGGAGGCCGGCGGACTGCGCACCCTGGCCGCCGGGGCCTTCTCCTGCCAGCACGCCTTTTCCCAAACCCAGGCCGCCGGCCGGCCTGACGCCAGCGACCTGACCATTGCCTCCGGCTTTGCCTATCAGATTGCCCAAAAACTGGCGGCCCTCCCCAGCTTGGAGGCCTTGTCCCCTGTGTCTGTCTCCGGCAACGACCCCCTGGGCCCCTACTACACCCCCCGTGACCGCCACGGCAACCCCATCAACATCCTAAAGGTGAAGCCCAAGACCAGCCAGGACTGTACGGAATGTGGACTATGCGCCGAGGAATGCCCTCTGGGCTCTATCGACGCCCAAGACCCCAAAGTCACCCTGGGCCCCTGCATGAAGTGCAACCGCTGCGTCCGCCTTTGCCCCCAGGGGGCCAAGTTCTTCGACGACCCCAACTACCTCTATCACAAGGAAGAGTTGGAGGCCCAGTTCTCCTTCCCCCGGCGGGAACCGGAGGTATTCCTATAATATAAAAAACACAATTTTTCGGAGGTATCTGTCATGGATTTTTTAGAGCTCTTGCTCACCCGCCGGAGTATCCGTAAATACACCGGGGAACCCATCCCCCAGGAGGCATTGGAAGCCGTTCTCCACGCAGGCCTGGCCTCTCCCGCCAGCCGTGCCCGCCGCCCCTGGGAGCTGGTGGTGGTCCAGGACCCTGCCGCCTTGGAGAAACTCTCCCACTGCCGGGTGGGTTCCGCCAAAATGCTGGCGGGGGCCAGCGCCGCCATTGTCGTGTTTGCTGACCAGACCAAAACCGATGTCTGGACGGAGGATTGCTCCATCCTCATGTCCAACATGCACCTCATGGCCCATGCCCTGGGACTGGGGAGCTGTTGGGTCCAGGGCCGCCTGCGCCAAACCGAGGCAGGCGGTTCCACGGAAGCCTTTTGCCGGGAGCTGCTCTCCGTCCCGGAGCACTGTGTTTTGGAGGCCATCCTCTCCCTGGGCATCCCCGCGGAGCACCCCCCAGCCTACACACTGGATGATTTGGACCGGAACCGGATTCACTACGAACAGTTTTAACGTCCTCAGCCCTATGAAAAAGCGCCCTGTCCCAATGGACAGGGCGCTTTTAGCGCGTCAAAAATTTTGACGAAGGGGATATGACTGTGTGCATCACACGCCGTGCAGACTTATTTCTCCATCTCAGCGATCATATCCACCCGCCGGGAATGGCGTCCGCCCTCGAACTCCGTGCACAGGAAGTTCTCCACGATTTTCTCCGCCATTTTCGGTCCCACCATCCCGGCCCCCAGGGCCAGCATGTTGGCGTTGTTATGCTTGCGGGCCATTTCCGCAGCCAGGGGGTCCGCACACTGGGCACAGCGGATACCCTTCACCTTGTTGGCAACAATGGAGATCCCCGCGCCTGTGGTGCAGATCACGATACCCATATCGCACGCACCGGATGCCACGGCCTCCGCCGCCGCCTTGCCATAGACGGGGTAGTCGCAGCGCTCCTTGCTCTCGCAGCCGTAATCCTTGTAGAGGATATCCTCGCTGTCCAGATAAGCTTTGACCATCTCCTTCAGCTCAAAGCCGCCGTGATCAGAACCCAATGCAACCATATTTGTGCCTCCTTTTTCAAATTCTAAACATATCCGGTTTACGCTGGTGGTATACAGCCACGTAGCGGAATCCGCAATCCTCCATGAGCTGGTAGGCCTCCCGGATGCCACGGCCCAGGGGGGCGGGGGCGTGGGCGTCCGACCCCACGGTGATGATCTCCCCCCCCAGCTCACGATACAGCTTCAACACCGGCAGCCATTCCCCCAGGGTCTTGCCCTTCCAGGTGTTGATCTCTATGCCCTTCCCCTGCTCCACCGCCAGGCGTAGGATCTCGTGGATCTGATCCTTGTAGCGCCAGATGTCCGGGGGAGCGGGGTACTCCCCCTTCATGTACCGCAGGGGATAGATGATATGGCCCACCACGTCATAGTAGGGCCCCGCCGCCAGGGCAAGCATGGACTGGAAATAGTTGTCCAAAGCCCGGTAGCAGTCCTCCAAAGAGCTATAGTCCAGGAGGAAAAAGTCCCGGCCCCCAGCCTCCAAGCTCAGGTTGTGGGCGGACCCGATGACGAAATCCAGCCCCGGTTGGCTCAGCACCTTCTCCGCCGCTTCCGGGAAGAGGAAGCCCATGCCAAACTCAATCCCCATGGGCAGGTCCAGCTTGGTGCCGAAGGCATCCAACATCTCCTCCCGCTGCCGGAGCACCGGGGCCCAATCGTAGTGGAGGGTCTCCTCCCCCTCGATGCTCAGCAAGTCGCAGTGGTCGGTGAGGCACAGGGCATTCAGGCCGTATTCATGGGCCTTCCGGGCCATTTGTACCATGGGGTACTCCGCGTCCGGGGAACAGATCGAGTGGGTGTGGCAGTCAGCCAAAAACATGGTTTTTCCTCCGTGTTTACTTTTTCTTCCGGCGGGAGAAGAAGGACTCCCCCTTGCCGTGGGCATTCTCCTCGCCCTTGCTCTCGTCTAGGTCCGGGGCGGGCTTCTCCTGGCCCTCTCCCATGGCCTGACCGAATTTTTCCAGCGCCTCCCGCTGTTCCGGGGTGAGCTTTCGGGGAACCTCCACCCGGATGGTGACGAACTGATCCCCCCGGCCCCTGCCGTTGAGCACAGGGATACCCTGGTCCCGCAGGCGGAACACCGTCCCCGGCTGGGTCCCGGCAGGCAGGTTCCACCGCACCGGGTCCTTCAGCGTGGGCAGCTCCAACTGGGCCCCCAGGGCCGCTTGGAGGAAGGACACGGTATGCTCCAAATAAACGGCCGTCCCCTCCCGGCGGAAGAGCACGTGGGGCAAGACGTTGATGCCCACGATCAGATCCCCGGCGGGGCCGCCATTGCGGCCCATATCCCCCTGGCCCCGGACAGAAATGGCCTGGCCGTTGTCGATACCCGCGGGAATTTTGACGGTGACCTTCTTGGACCGGCGCACCCCGCCGGAGCCGCCACAGGCCTTGCAGGGCTGGTGGATGATCCGACCCTCTCCCCGGCAGTTGGGGCAGACGGTGGTGGTGGACATGTTGCCAAAGACCGTGCGCTGCTGGACCCGCACGGAACCGGAGCCGTGGCAGTCGGGGCACACCTCGGCGGTGGTACCCTCGGCGCAGCCGGTGCCCCGGCAGGCGTCGCAGGCCTCCACATGTTGGATGTTCACATCCTTCTCACAGCCGAAGGCCACCTCTTCCAGGGTCAGGGTGAGGTTGGAACGGAGGGTCTTACCCTTGGCTGGACCGGTACGGCTCTGTCCGCCGCCGCCCCCGCCAAAGCCGCCAAAGCCCCCGAAGAAGGATTCAAAAATATCCCCCATGTCGAAGCCGCCAAAGCCCCCGCCGGGGCCGCCAGCACCGAAGTTGGGGTCCACCCCCGCAAAGCCAAACTGGTCGTACTTGGCCCGCTTCTCCTTGTCGGACAGGACTTCGTAGGCCTCATTGATCTCCTTGAACCGGGCCTCGGCGGCCTTGTCGCCGGGATGGAGGTCCGGGTGGTTCTCCTTGGCCAGCTTCCGGTATGCTTTTTTCAATTCCGCCTCTGTGGCATTTTTGTTCACGCCCAAGGCCTCATAATAATCTCTTTTATTTGTATCAGCCATCGCTGCTCACCTCAAATCCATTGGCAAAGCCCACAGCCAGAGGGCTGTGGGAACGCCGGAGAGGGCCGAAGGGGGTTCTCCCCCTTCGGCTCTCCCCGCAGATATTATAAACTTGTTTTTACTGGTCGTCAACCACTGTATAGTCCGCATCTACCACATCGTCGTTGCCTCCCGGTGCGGCACCGCCGGGGGCTGCGCCGCCCATGTCCGGTCCCGGGTTGGGGCCTGCGCCCTGGTCGCCGCCGGCCTGCTGGTACATCTTCTCGCTGACCTTGTAGAAAGCCTGGGTCAAGCTCTCAGTCGCGGTCTTGATGGCCTCGGTGTCGGTGCCCTTCAAGGCCTCCTTCACCTTGTTGATCTCCGTTTCCAGCTCGCTGACCTCACCGGCATCCAGCTTATCCTTCATCTCTTCCAGGGCCTTTTCGCTCTGGTAGACCATCTGGTCGGCCTGGTTCCGGGTGTCGATCTCCTCCTTGCGCTTGGCGTCCTCGGCGGCGAACTGCTCCGCCTCCTTGACGGCCTTCTCCACGTCCTCCTTGGACATGTTGGTGGAGGAGGTGATGGTGATGTGCTGTTCCACGCCGGTACCCAGGTCCTTGGCGGAGACGTTCACGATGCCGTTGGCGTCGATGTCGAAGGTGACTTCGATCTGGGGCACCCCCCGGCGGGCGGGGGCAATGCCGTCCAGCTGGAAGCGGCCCAAGGTCTTGTTGTACTGGGCCAGCTCCCGCTCACCCTGCAGCACGTGGACCTCCACGCTGGTCTGGTTGTCGGCGGCGGTGGTGAAAATCTGGCTCTTCTTGGCGGGGATGGTGGTGTTGCGCTCGATGAGCTTGGTGTTCATGCCACCCTGGGTCTCAATGCCCAGGGACAGGGGTGTCACGTCCAGCAGCAGCAGACCCTTC
>CAJUCB010000049.1:0-301 GCA_910584805.1 uncultured Oscillospiraceae bacterium | reverse complement strand
CCAGCACGCCGCCTTGCAGGGCTGCGCCCATGGCCACGCACTCGTCGGGGTTGATGCCCTTGAAGCCCTCCTGGCCGGTGATCTTCTTCACCGCCTCCTGGACAGCGGGGATACGGCTGGAACCGCCCACCAGCAGGACCTTGGACAGCTCAGAGGCGCTGAGCCCGGCATCGGACATGGCCTGACGGACGGGGCCCATGGTGGCCTCCACCAGGTGAGCGGTGAGCTCGTTGAACTTGGCCCGGGTGAGGGTCAGGTCCAGGTGCTTGGGGCCGGTGGCGTCGGCGGTGATATAGGGCAG
>CAJUCB010000048.1 GCA_910584805.1 uncultured Oscillospiraceae bacterium | reverse complement strand
ACAGCACAGCTTGTCCATGACATTATATCATAAGAGGAAAAGACCGGGAGCCGACCTTTTTTGCAGGGACCGGGTTGACCCATCCCCGCGCCGTTTTATCAGTCCTGCAAAAAATGAAGATATTTTACAAGCCAGAGCAATCCATCGGCTGGTATAATGGGTTGGACAAAGGAGGTACACCGCATGAAAAAAGAAGTGCGAACGGTGGTCTACGATGACGAGCTACACATTGAGGCTTACCGTTTTGAGGGCATCGTACAGCCGTTCCCGAACCATTTTCATGAATACTATGTGATTGGCTTCATGGAGGACGGAGCGCGTGTCCTGTCCTGTAAAAATCAGGAGTATACCATCGCAAAGGGCGATGTTCTTCTGTTCAACCCAGGGGACAATCACGCCTGTGTACAAAGCGATGGCGGTACGCTGGATTACCGTGGCTTAAATATCACCAAAGAGGTCATGTTGGATTTGGCGGAGGAAGTCACTGGCAGGCAGGAGCTACCCGGTTTTTCCCAAAACGTAATCTTTGATGAGGAAGTCGCCTGCTACCTGCGCCCACTCCATGAGCTGGTAATGAAAGGCTCCAATGAATTTGGAAAGGAGGAAAATCTGCTGTTCCTGATTTCTCTGTTAATCCAGCAATACGGCCAGCCTTTTGAAAGCTGCGTCCCGGAGTGCCGGGAAGAAATTGAAAAAGCCTGCACCTTTATGGAACAGCATTACGCCGAGCGGATTTACCTGGATCAGATTTGTCGCTGTGCTGGGTTGAGCAAATCTACCTTGCTGCGTGCTTTCGCCCGCTCAAAAGGCATCACACCGTACAGCTATCTGGAAAACATTCGTATTGGCAAGGCCAAAAAGCTGTTAGAGCAAGGCGTCCCCCCCGTTGAGGCGGCGCTGCAAACCGGCTTCTCCGACCAAAGCCACTTCTCCAATTATTTCAACCGATTTATTGGATTGGCGCCCGGTATCTATCGGGACATTTTCAGAGATGCGGAGGAGGCGCCGTATGAAGGGTAACGGCACAGCGGGCCACCTTTCCGCCCTGCTTACGATCATCATTTGGGGAACGACCTTTATCTCCACCAAAATTCTGCTGGTGGACTTCCAGCCAGTAGAAATATTGTTTTTTCGCTTTGTTATGGGGTTGCTGGCCCTGCTGGTTGTTTATCCCCAACCTTTGAGAGGGACAAACCGGCAGCAGGAGTTGACCTTTGCCGCTGCGGGCCTGTGTGGAATATGCCTTTACTATCTGCTGGAAAATATCGCACTAACTTATACAATGGCCTCCAATGTCGGGGTGATTATCTCCGTAGCCCCATTTTTCACGGCAATCCTGTCCCACCTGTTTCTGAAAGAAGAAAGGCATCCTGTCAGCTTTTTCATTGGCTTTGTAGTCGCAATGGCTGGGATTGCCCTGATCAGCTTCAGTGGCTCCAAACTGGAACTGAACCCCGCCGGGGATTTGCTGGCGCTGCTGGCCGCGCTGATTTGGGCCTGTTATTCTGTGCTGACAAAGAAAATCAGCGGCTACGGCTACCACACTATTCTCACCACCCGGCGAGTGTTCTGCTATGGCATCCTGTTTATGCTCCCAATGCTTTTTCTGTTTGATTTCAAGCTGGAATTGCCAAGGCTTGCAAACCCTGTGTACCTGTTCAACATTCTCTTCTTGGGGCTGGGCGCGTCGGCTCTGTGCTTTGTCACCTGGAATTTTGCGGTCAAGGCGCTGGGGGCGGTCAAAACAAGCGTTTATATCTATATGGTTCCTGTGATTACAGTGGTGACTTCCGTGGCAATCCTCCATGAAAAAATCACCGCCCTGGCCGCTGTTGGAACAGCGCTGACGCTGGCGGGACTGCTCCTGTCAGGGAAGAAGATGTGAAATATGTTGGGAACTGCCAATATATGTTTGGCAGTTCCCTTTTTATAATGTTATCAAATGTATTGCCCTATACAACGCCCCAAGGGAATTGACCAACCCCTCAAACCGTAGTATAATGCTTTCTGAACTGTAGGCCCAGTGCCTGCTTTCATCAATCGTCAGGAGGACAACACTATGGCAAAGAAACACGGCTTAGGCGGGATGCTTTTCTTCGGTGCCGTCACCGCAGCCCTGGGTGGCATCGCGGCCTACCGCCACCGGAAGGAGATTGAGGAGACGCTCCAAAGCATTGCCGACCAGTTGGAGGGCCAGGAGGAGGACGGCTTCTTCTCCGTGGAGTTGGAGGACTTGGAGGAGCCCATTGTCCATGTCACCGACCCGCTGGAAGAGGAGACAGTGGAGCCTGCTGCCCCGGAGAGCATGTCCCAGGAGACTCCACCGGAGGCCTAAGCCTACACAGGATAGAAAGCGCAGACCTTGCGACACTTGGCAGGGCCTGCGCTTTCTATTTATTCGTCGGAGAGGAGGGGGAAGCGGAGGGTCACCTTGAACAGGTCCCCATCCACGTCCAGATGGAAGCTGCCCTTTTGCAGCTCCGTGAGGCTCCGGGCGATGGACAGCCCCAGGCCGTTGCCCTCGCTGCTGCGGGAGCTGTCCCCCCGGACAAAGCGCTCCATGAGCTCCTCCGGCGTCAGGTTCAGGGGGGCGCTGGAGGTGTTGCGGAAGGTGATCTGGGCCATGCCCGCCTTCTCCTCCAAGGTCAGGTAGACCCGGGTGCCCCGCTGGGCGTATTTGCAGATGTTGTTCATCAGGTTGTCGAACACCCGCAGCATCCGCCGCCCGTCGGCCATCACCCGCAGGGACTGTTCCGGGGTGTTGGTCACCAGCGCTAGACCGGCGTCGGAGAGCTTTTGGGCGTACTCTCCCGAAATCTGTAGCAGGAAGTTCTCCGCCTCGCAGGGGGCCAGCAGCACTTCCAGATTCCCCGTAGAGGCCTTGGAGGCCTCCACCAGGTCCTCAATGAGCCGTTTCAGCCGGTCGGACTGCCGCCCCAGCACTTCCGCGTATTCCCCCACCTTGGGGTTGTCGCAGGGCTCCTTGCCGATGAGGTCGGCATAGTTGATGATGGAGGTCAGGGGGGTCTTGATGTCGTGGGAGACGTTGGTGATGAGCTCCGTTTTCATCCGCTCGCTTTTCAGCCGCTGCTCCACAGCCCGGGTCATGCCCTGGGCAATGCTGTTTAGGTTTTCCCCGTGTTTTTTGAAGTCCCAGTACATCCGGTGGGTGTCTACCTGGTAGTTCAGGTCCCCCGCCGCCATGGCTTCCCCCCCCGCTTGGAGCCGCCGCAAGGTCAGCGCACCGAAGAGGATCACAGGCACCAGGATCAGGTGTTCCAAGAGCCAGAAAGCCAGATAGCTTTCCATATGGTACATAGAGCCAGCCAGGAAAAGCAGCTCCAAGAAGCAGAGGGCCGCAACGATGAGGCAGGTCCGCCAGATCATGGGGAGCTTCCGGGTGCCCTGAAGGAAGCGGCCCCACAGGCGCTTGCACCACCGCCCCAGGGCTTTTGTCCACTTCCAGCACAGCTTACACAGCCGCCAGGTCAGCTTGCAGGCCCACCAGATCACAGTATTTTTCAACAGGGTGCGGGACTTGATGCGGCAGGCCACACTCATGGACAGCCCCAGGCAGATAGCGGCAGCGGTAATCAGCTCTGCCGCCAGCAGAGTGATGAGGAATACCGTGTCTACGTAGTTGTCCATGGTTACGTATACACAGCAGAGGCAGCCCCCCAGCCCAAAGGCCATCAAAAAATCAATGGGGACATGGTGCAGCGGCCCCGGGACCAATTCCTCTGTGTCCGGCCGCCGTCCAGAGACGCACAGCAGGGCCACGTAACAGGCAATAGCCAGAACAGCCGCAATGGCACCGATGGCATATACGCCATACCGCAGGTCATAGGTCAGGCCGAGCAGCCAAAGGACCGGGGCTGCGTTGCCATGAAGCCCATCTAGGGACCCGTCCACAGCGACGCTGATGGTATAGGGCACTTCGTTCCTTTCGATGAGGTCTGTCAGCTCCTGTGTGGTGAAGCTGTAGTTCTCCCCATACCACTCGATCACCAGCGCCCCGTCCTGGTTGGCCAGGGAGAAGGAGAAGCTATGTGTATACTCGAGAGATTTCGTTTGGGCGGACGCCTCAGATTCAGCGACTACAGTTCCCCCTTCGTCATAGATGATATAGTGCAGGCCCATGCCCCGGTCGGGGATATTGACGACGGTTTCGCCCCGCTGGGCGAGAGGGCGCGCCAATGCTCGAACCGTGTCATATACCTCTGTGTGCAGGGTTGACTGTTGATAATCCTGAAAAACCGCCTCCCGTGTGTGGGTATAAAAGTCACCGCTTACCGCTACCGCCGCACCCAGTACACAGAGTGTCAGGACACATAGGGCAAGGATTGTGACTAGGAATACGCTCAGCTTTCCGGGTATGGTACGAATCCAACGTTTCATGGGTTACCGTCCTTTCTCTAGCTTATACCCCTGGCCGAACACGACCTTCAAATACCGGGGCTCTGCCGGGTTGATCTCTAGTTTTTCCCGCAGGTGGCGGATGTGGACCGCCACGGTGTTGTCGCTGCCATAGGGCTTTTCCTTCCAGACCACCCGGTAGATCTCCTTGGGGGAGTAGACCTTGCCGGGGGTGGTCATAAGCAGCTTCAAAATTTCATACTCCTTGGGGGTCAGGGACACCGGTTCCCCGTCCAGGGTGACGGCCTTGCTCTTGTCGTCCAGCTGGATGCCCCCCACCTGGTAGCTGTCGTTCTTCACAGCCCCGCCGCCCAGCTGGAAATACCGCCGGAGCTGGGAGCGTACCCGTGCCGCTACCTCCACGGGGTTAAAGGGTTTGGTAATGTAGTCGTCGGCCCCTACGTTCAGCCCCAGGATTTTGTCGGTGTCCTCGCTCTTGGCGGTGAGGAGGATGACGGGGACGTTGCTGTGGACCCGTATCTTGGTCATGGCGGAAATGCCGTCCATCTCCGGCATCATGATGTCCATGAGGATCAGGTGGATGTCCTGCGCCTCCATGATGTCCAGGGCCTCCTGGCCGGTAAAGGCCTCGAACATTTGGTAGTTTGGGTCGGCCAGATAGAGCTTTAAGGCGTTGACGATATCCTTGTCGTCGTCGCAGATCAGAATGTTGTACATCTCTCTTCCCCCTTCGCTTGGTATGATAGCACAGAAGCCCTTTAAGATAAAACAGGGATTCTCTTTAAGATTTCATGAAGTTCCCGCAAAAAGAGCCGAGAACACAAGTCCTCGGCTCCCGTTTGGGGGTTGGCCCTTCCTTGGGCTCATTGCAGTGCGGCGCGGATGTTTGCCGCCACGCTGCCGCTGTCCTGGCACATGGCCAGGAGGATGGTGCCGTTGGGAAAGGTCTCCAACACGGCGTTTTTGGCGATGTCGTACTGGTCCGGCAGGTAGTGTTCAAAGTTTTGCTGCTGTAGGTCGATGAAGCCCTGCAGGCCTGCCAGGACAGTGTCTGCCTTCCCCTCTGCCGGGACCACCAGGGCGATGCCATAGGCGCGGACGTTCATAGGGGAGACAGATACGGCGCAGGCGGATACATCCGCCTCGCTCAGGCCCAGGAGGGAGAAGATGTACTCATCTTCAAAGGTGGTGAGGATGGGGAAAACCTGGTTTTCCTCCGCATCCCGGGCACCCTGGATGGCGGCGGCCAAGTCCTCTGGGCTGTGGTCTGCCGCTGGGGTGCCTCCACCGCCGCAGGCGGAGAGCAGGGGAAGGAGTAGGGCCAACAGCAGGGGGAAGAGGATACGTTGTTTCATTGGGCTCGTCCTTTCTCAGATCAACTTGTTATGGTGGATAATTTCTGCTATAGTATACCATATTTTTGTGGGGATGCAAGGGGAAGGCTGTGAAGTCCCCCTCAGAGGAGGTGGCAAAGCGTACCAGCCTCTTTGCTGCCAGCATAAAATCCGTAGAAACCAGCCAATAACAGCCATCGGCCCCGTCCTCCACAGGAGAACGGGGTCGATTTCTCTGTGAAGGAATTTTCCTTCACACCACAATATGTGCCATACTTCCGCCGGATATGTCCTTTTTGACCACAATTTGCTTCTCAATGCGCTCTTTCAGCTCTGCCACATGGGAAATAATCCCAACCAGGCGGTTTCCCGCAGAAAGATTGGCCAGGGCGCGGATGGCCTGCTGTAAAGTTTCCTCATCTAAGCTGCCGAAACCCTCGTCCACGAACAGGCTGTCCACTTGGATGCCCCCGGCGCTGGCCTGGATTTCGTCCGCCAGGCCCAGGGCCAGGGCCAGGGAGGCCAGGAAGGACTCTCCGCCGGAGAGGGAGCGGACGCTGCGGCGGCTGCCGTTGTAGTGGTCGATGATTTCCAGCTCTAGGCCGCTCTGCTTCTGCCGGCTTTCCGCCTCCTCCCGGCGGCGCAGCTCATATTGTCCCCCGGACATCACCATGAAGCGGAGGTTGGCTTTTTGAATCACCCGCTGGAAGAAGCGGACCTGGACATAGGTTTCCAAGGCCAACTTCTCCCGACCGGGGAGGGTGCCGTTGACGGTGTTGGACAGATCCCGCACCCAGGTGTAGCGGGCTTCCAGTTGGGTCAAGCTGGCAGCTTGCCCTTGCAGCCGCCCCAGGGCGGCGGCGTTGGAACTGCGGCGGGCGTGGAGGCCTTGTTGCTGGGCCTCCCAGTGCTGCCGCTGGGCTTGCAGCTCTGTACGCCGGGCCTGCTGGGCGGGGATATCCACAGGCTCTGCCTGGGCCAATAAGGCCTCCAACTGCCGGATGGTGGCGGCGGTGTTGGACAGGGCCTGTTGGCAGTCGCTGTGGGCCTGGACGGCCTGGGCTAGGGCGGCGGTGAGACCTGCCTTTTCCGCCCCCAGGGCATCCCGCCGGGCCTGGGCCGTTTGGGCGTCTGGGTAGGGGAGACGGGCCCGGAGGGCCGCCAGCTGTTTGGCGACCTCCTCCCGGCGGCTCTCCGCCCCAGCCAGGGCCTCCCGGTTCTGGGCTATGGCTTGGAGGGCCGCTTGGTGCTTTGCCTCCTGCTGGGGAAGCAATGCCTCCAAGGCCTGCCGCCGGGTGAGGCGTGTTTGCAGTGCTTGGGCTGCCTCCGCCATGGCCTGGGCTTCCCCATGGAGCCTTGCTTGACAGGCGGCGAGCTGTTCCCCCGCGTCAGACAGCACAGGGGATGCCACATAGGCCTCCATCTGGGAAAGAAGCTGGGCTGCCCGTTCCTCTACGGTGGCACGGAGCTTCCCCGCCGCTAAGCTCTGTTCCGCCGCGCGTTTGCCAGCGGCCTCCGCCGCCTTACGGAGTTTGTCCAGCGCCGCTTCGGTGGGAGCCTCTTGGGGCGGCGAGGCCGGGGTGGGGTGGTGGAGGGAACCGCACACTGGGCAGGGGAGACCGGGTTGGAGACTTTGGGCTAGGAGGCCTGCTTGGGCGTCCAAGAAAGCCCGGGTCTGGCGGTGGTGTTCCAGCTCCGCTGCTTCTGCCCTTTGGGCTGCCTCCTGGTAGTCAAGTTGCGCGGCCTCTAGCTGGTCTTTGACATCGTTGTAGCGGGAGAGCAGGTGCAGCAGGGCGGTAAGGCCCTTTTGCCGCTCCCTGGCCTGGGCCTGCCGGAGGTCCAAGGCTTCCTGCTCCGCCGCTAGGGCTTGGAGGGAGGAGAGGGCGGCCGCCTCTGCCTGAAGGGCATCAGCCTGAGCCTCCAATGCCTGCCGCTCTTGCTCCAACGCCCCTTGCCTATGCCGCTCTGTTTGGATTTGGGTTTCCAGCTTGGCCAGGGTTTTGGCCTGCTGGGTTGCCTCCTGGTAGTGGGGGAGCTGGGCTTCCAGGGCGGCAATTTCCTGGGCCAAGGCTTCCAGCCGGGGCTGTTGGGCCTGGGCCTCTTCCAGTGCCTGCTTGCACTGTTCCGCCTTGGGTTGTAGCGCGGCCTGCTGGGCCTGGGCTTGGAGTAAGCCGGTGCGGGTTTGTTCCGCTGTTTCGGCCTTGCCCAGAAGGGTGTTCACCTCCGCCAGGGCCTTGTCCAGGACGGCAAGCTTGGCTTGGCAGTGGGCCTCCCCCTGCTGGTCCTGCTGGATCAAGGTCTCAATCAGGGAGATGGTTTCCTGGATGGGCAGGGCCCCTGCCTGGGCTTCTATCAGAAGGGGGGCTAGGGGGTCCCCTTCGGGACAACTGACCCCGCCGATGTACTGCTGGACACTGGCCCGGGCGGCGTCGCACTGGCTGTGGAGCTGGCTGCTCTCCGCCTTGAGGCGGTCTTGGAAGCTCTGGTAGCAGCGGGTGTGGAACAGCTCCCGGAAGATTTTCTGCCGTTCGTTGGTGTCCGCCAGCAGTAGCTTGAGGAAATCCCCCTGGGCCAGCATGGCTACCTGGGAGAACTGGGTTCGGTCCAGGCCCAACAGCTCCGTGACGGCGGCGTTGACCTCTTGAAGCTTGGTGACCACCGTCCCGTCGGGGCGGGTGAGCTCCGCTTCCCCCCGCTGCTTCGTCAACCCGCCCCCCCGCTTGGCCGGACGCAGGTATTCCGGGTTACGGCGGACGGTATAGGTTTCCCCGTCATAGGAGAAGCGCAGCTCCACAAAGGTGGGGGTGTCTGGGGCGGCGTATTTGGAGCGGAGCATGGCGGGGCTGCGGTTTGTCCCGCTGGCCTCCCCGTAGAGGGCGAAGGTGATGGCGTCGAAAATGCTGGTCTTTCCCGCGCCGGTGTTCCCGGTGATGAGATAAAGGCCCTGGGTGCCCAGGGTTTCTAGGGGAAGCTCCACCTGTCCGGCATAAGGGCCAAAGGCGGAGAGGGTCAGGTGTAGTGGCCTCATGACAGTCCCTCCCAAATCTCTTCCATTAGGCTTTGGGCGAAGCGCCGCTGTTCCGGGGACAGAGAGGCACCGTTCTGGGCCTGGTAAAATTCTTCCAGCAACGCCAGGGGGGAGGCGGGGGGCTCCCTTTCCCCAGTTTGAGTGCTGGCGGCGGCGCGGGTGCGGCCATTGTCGTAGCTGAGCTTCATGAGCTTGTGATAGATGGTCCGCAGCTTTCCCATGGCTTCTGGGATGTCCATCTCATCGGTGAGGGTGATGTGGACATAGTCCTCCTGGTAGTTGGTGTGTTCATAAAAGCTCCGGCGGGTCAGTTCTTCGTAACACCCCCGCAGCTCCACCATCGCCCGCAGAGGGGTGAGGGGGAGGGTGCGGACCTTGGTGTCCCCCTTTTCCCCTAGTTCCACCACCGTGACGGACTTCTCCTTGGTTTCAGAAAAGGCGTATTTCAGGGGCGTGCCACAGTAGCGCAAGGTCTCCCGTCCCACGGTTTGGGGGCTGTGGAGATGGCCAAGGGCCACATAGTCAAAGGGGTCAAAGACGCTGGCGTCTACGTTGTCCGTCCCGCCCACGGAAATCTCCTCAGATTCCGAGCGGGTGGCCCCGGTGACGAACTGGTGGGTTACCAGCACGTTGCGGGCCTGGGGGTCCAGATTCATGGCGGCGATGGCGGTGCGGAGGGCGTCGGTGTAGGAGTCCAGCTCCGCATCGGGGAAAACGCGCCGGAGCTGGGCGGGCTTCAAAAAGGGCAGGAGGTATAGGGCTACCGTGCCGTGGCTGTCCTGAAGCAGGAAGGGGCGCACCTGGCCGTCGTACACCGGGGCCAAGTGGATGCCGCTGCCCGCCATGAGCCGCCCCCCGAAGGCCAAGCGCTCCGGGGAGTCGTGGTTCCCGCTGATGAGGAACACCGGGCAGGCCAGGCTGGACAGGTCCACCAGGAAGCTGTCCAGCAGGGTGACGGCTTCGGCGGAGGGGGTGGGCTTGTCAAAGACATCCCCGGCGATGAGCACGGCATCGGGCCGCTCCGCCTCCACCATGGCGGTGATCTGGGACAAAATGTGGCGCTGGTCCTCCAGCATGGAAAACTCGTTGACCCGCTTGCCCAGGTGCAGGTCGGAGAGATGGATGAGCTTCATTGTGGCCTCCTTTGGGCAGGGTGGAATATTCGAGGGGTTAGTATAACAGAATTTGACAAACTGCACAAGTTGGAAAACGAATGAGCAGGTGGACGATTTCAGGGCTTGTATTCTTCCCGCTCCCGTTATAAAATAGGAAAAGAAAGGAGTGATCCCCATGAATGATTGTTTGTTTTGCAAGATCATAGCCGGTGAAATCCCCTCGAAGAAGGTCTATGAGGACGAGCTGTGCTATGCCTTTTATGACATTGATCCCCAGGCGCCCACCCACTTCCTGGTGATCCCCAAGGAGCACATTGTCTCCTGCGGGGAGGTTACGGCGGAGAACGCCGCTGTGGTGGGCCATTGCTTCCAGGTGATTTCCAAAGTCACCAAGGAGCTGGGGCTCCAAGACTTCCGTGTGGTGTCCAACTGCGGCGAGCGGGCGGGCCAAAGCGTATTCCACCTGCATTTCCATGTTCTAGGTGGACGTGACATGACCTGGCCTCCCGGATAAAAGGAGAATAGGAAACAGCTTTTTTGAGGGGTGCGGCCTGTGGGCCGCTCTCCTTTTCTGCGAAAGAGCCGCCAAACGGCGGCAAAAACTTATAGGAATGTCTCCGCTTGGTAACATTCCTGTAGGTGATTCTTATGCACTTTCGCAGGATAAAGGATTTACGAGAAGATAACGATAAAACACAAAAAGAAGTTGCGAAATACCTAAATATGCACCGCAGTGTGTATTGCCGCTATGAATCCGGGGAGCGGGAAATTCCCACCTGGGCGGTGCTCAAGCTGGCGGAGCTGTACCATACGTCCACGGACTACATCCTGGGCAGGACAGACCAGCCATGACCCTGCTGTATGTTGCGGCGGGGTGTGTTCTGGCCGCACTGCCAGGGGCCTATCTGCCGGGGACGGGCTGGCCCCTCCCGGTGGGGGTACTGTGCCTGGCCCTCTGGCTGGGGCTGCTTCTGACCAAGCGGCAGTGGCGCGTCCGGCCGGCGGTGCTGGGGGCTGCCCTGGCCCTGCTGTGGCTGACGGCCTACGGCGCCATCTTCCACGCCCCTGCCCAGGCCATGGAAAACCGGACTGTCCGCCTAGAGGCGGTGGTGGTGGAGTGGCCGGAGGAGACAGACTACGGCTGCCGCATCACTGTTCGGGCCGGGGAAGCGGATGGGAGGAAGGGAAAGGCCATCTTTTATGGAGAGAGTACCCTCCTGGACCTGCGCCCGGGGGACCGTCTGTCCTGCGTGGCGCGGTGTACCCCTGCCGACAGGATGGCGGGGGAGGAGAGCTTGTACTACCCCTCCAAGGGGGTCTTGCTCAAGCTCAAGGGCTACGGCCCGGTGGAAGTGGACAGGGCCCAGGGGGTCCCGGCTCGTTACGCCCTGACCATCCTGGCTGGCACGGTGCGGGAGCGGATTGACCAGCTCTATCCCGAAAAGCAGGCGGGGTTCCTCCGGGCCCTGCTCACCGGGGACAAGTCAGGGCTGGACCAGGTGGACCAGAACAACTTCAAGCGGGTGGGGCTGAGCCATGTGGTGGTGATTTCCGGCCTGCACGTCTCCTTCCTGCTGGGGTTCTTGACCTTGTTTTTGAAGCCAGAGCGGCGGGGGAGCCTGGTGCTGCTGCTGGTGGGGGTTCTCTGCTTCACCCTGATGACCGGCAGCGCACCGGGGACTGTCCGGGCGGCCATTTTGGCTACCCTGTCCCTTATTGGCACCCACATCCGCCGGGAGACCCACCCCATGGTGAGCCTCAGCGCGGGCTTGCTGGTTTTGCTGGCCCTGAACCCCTACGCCATTGCCAACCCCGGCTTGCAGTTTTCCTTTCTGTCCACGGTGGGAATCTTTGTTTTTGGACAGCCGTGGAGCAGGGCTTGGCTGCAAAAATTCCCCAGGCCCTGGCGCCGCTGGGTGGGGCCCCTGGTGGGGACGGTGGCGGTGAGCCTGGGGACTATGCTGTTTACCGTCCCCCTCTCCGCCCTGTACTTTGGACAGTTCTCCCTGATCGCCCCCCTGTCCAACCTGCTCACCACCTGGGCGGTGTCCGTGGCTTTTCTGGGTGGCCTGCTCTCGGTGGTGCTGGGTTTTGTGTACCTGCCCCTGGGGCAGCTTGTGGCGGTGGTGGTGGGCTGGCCGGTGGACGGTTTCTTCTGGTACAGCGCCGCGGCCAGCCGTTTCCCCCTGGCCGCGGTGGGGATGCACTCGATTTATTACACCCTGTGGATACTGTTGGTGTATGGGCTGGTGCTGCTGTACCTCTTCGCACCGTTGCAAGGGAAGCGGCCCATGCTCCCCCTTTGCGTCTGTGTGGCGGCCCTGTGCTTTTCTACCCTGTTGACGGTGGAGAGCGTCCGGCGCTGGGATATGGTGATGACGGTGCTGGATGTGGGCCAGGGGCAGAGCATCGTGTTCACCTCCGGCAGTGCCTGTGCCCTGGTGGACTGCGGCGGCAGCTACAGTCCAGGGGACACGGCGGCAGGGTATTTGCAGTCCCTGGGCCGCAGCAGCATCGACCTGTTGGTGCTCACCCACTACGACAGTGACCACGCCGGAGGTGTGCCGGAGCTCATGGGCCGCATGCAGGTGAACGCCATTGCCATGCCGGACTTCCAGGCCGAAAACGACTTGCGCCAGGAGATCGAAGCCCTGGCGGCAGAGGCGGGGACTCCCATCCACTATATTACCACCACCTCCCGGGCGGACTTCGGCAAGGGGGAGCTGCGCTTCTATGCCCCGGTAGGGGACGGCGGGGGGAGCAATGAAAACTGTCTGGCCGTCCTGGCACGCAGCGGGGAATGGGAGGCCCTGGTCACCGGGGATATGCCCATAGAGGCAGAAGAACGCCTGTTGGCCCGGGAGGATTTGCCGGATGTGGAGGTCCTCGTCGCCGGCCATCATGGCTCCAAATACTCCACAGGGAAGGCGCTGTTGGAGCAGACCCGCCCAGAGACCGCCGTGATCTCCGTGGGCCGTAATACCTTCGGCCATCCCACCCAGGACGTCCTGGACCGTCTGAGCGCCATTGGGGCGGAGATTTATCGTACCGACGGGAACGGTACCATTACCCTCTACGCCAATGGGAACCATTGAAAAAACCACAGCAGGAGAAGACCATGGCAAAGAAAAAAGAAACCACCTCCGCTGCCTACCGGCAGTTCAAAAAAGACCTGGCAGAGGGCACCACCGCCCCCCTGTATATCTTCCACGGGGAGGAGACCTATCTGCGGGACTACTACCTGGAACGCCTGAAAACCGCCCTCATTCCAGAGGGCATGGAGGGCTTCAATTACCACCCCCTCCCTGGCAAGGGCCTCACCGCCCAGCGCCTGGGGGAGACGGTGGATGCCCTGCCTATGATGAGCCCCCACACCATGATTGTGGTCAACGACTACGACCTCTTCAAGGCCCCAGAGGGGGAACGGAACCTGATGGCCCAGCTCCTGGGGGACTTGCCCAGCTACTGCTGCCTGGTGTTCCTCTACGATACCGTCCCCTATAAGAGCGATGCCCGGATGAAGAAGCTGGCAGGGGCCATCAAAGCCCACGGCCAGGTGGTGGAGTTTACCCGCCAGAGCCAGACGGACCTAATGGACTGGGTCCGCCGCCGCTTCCGGGCCCTGGGCCACGACATCGACCCGGCAGATGCCCAGTACCTGATCTTCCTCTGCGGCGACCTGATGAATGGCCTCATCACGGAGATCGAGAAGATCGGCGCCTATGCCAAGGAGCGGCAAATTCGCCGGGCAGATATCGACACAGTGGCCATTCCGGTGATCGACGCGGTGGTGTTCCAGATGACCGACGCCCTCACCCAGGGCAACAGCGACAAGGCGTTTTCCGTCCTCAACGACCTTCTGCGCCTGCAAAACGCCCCCATTATGATTCTTGCGGTGCTGGGGAAGCACTTCCGGCAGTTGTACACCGCCCGGGTGGCCTTGGAGGCAGGACGAGGGGCCAGCTACCTGGCGGAGCTGTGGGGGATGCGTTCCAGCTATCCGGCGGAAAAGCTCATGGGCGGGGCCCACCGCCATGGGTTGAACTGGTGCAAACACGCCGTGGCCCGTTGTGCCCAGACCGACCTGGCCATGAAGTCGGTGGCCGGGGCGGACAGCCAGGACCTGCTCCTGTCCCTGATGCTGGAGCTGGCGGCGGGGGGCCGGGCATGTTGAGGATACAAGAGGCCATCGTGGTGGAGGGCCGTTATGACAAAAACACCCTGGCCCAGCTGGTGGACACCGTCATCCTAGAGACCAGCGGCTTTGGGATTTTTCACGACAAGGCACAGTTGGAACTGCTCCGGCGGGTGGCGGAGAAACGGGGGCTCATCGTCCTCACCGACAGTGACGGGGCGGGATTTGTGATCCGCAACTACCTGAAAAGCGCCCTGCCCAAGGAGCAGGTGAAGCACGCCTACATCCCCGACCAGAAGGGCAAAGAGCGCCGGAAGCGCCGCCCGGGCAAGGAGGGGAAGCTGGGGGTGGAGGGCATGTCCCAGCCGGTGCTGGAACAAGCCCTGCGGCGGGGGGGCGCCACCTTCCTGGATTTGCCGCCGGAGGCAGACCGGGGGGAACCCCTGACCAAGGCGGACCTCTATGCCTGGGGGCTGTCCGGGGGCGCGGGGAGCCGGGAGAAGCGGAAAAAGCTCCTGGAAGCCCTGGGCCTGCCAGAGCATCTCTCCCCCAACGCCATGCTGCCGGTGCTCTCTGCCCTGTATGACCGGGAGGGGTTGATGGAGCTGATCCACAGCTTATGAGCAGGGCGGAACCATGGTAGTCCCTCTGCTGATCCCTTGCTGTGACTTTCATCACCAAACAAATGAAAAAAAGCAGGAAAACTAGGTGGCCAAGGGGTTTACAAAACAAACTATGCCGTGTAGAATAGAAAGCGTAAAAGCCCGGCGGAAAGCTCCGCTGGATGATCTACAATAGAAAACCAGCCCCTGGATATAGGGGCGAAGTATGGAGGATATGAATTATGAGTAAGTATGTTTGCAGCGTTTGCGGTTATGTCCATGAGGGCGATTCCGCCCCCGCAGAATGCCCCCAGTGCCACGCAGCTGGCAGCAAGTTCGTGGAGC
>CAJUCB010000047.1 GCA_910584805.1 uncultured Oscillospiraceae bacterium | reverse complement strand
CCCGCTGGCTGCGGGGCAACTCTATTATACTGGCACATAAGGCTTCCTGTCAACTTTCCTCGAAAAGAATAAAGCGCTCACAGCGGGCAGTGGTTCGGAGAAGGCCGAACCACTGCCTTTTTCTTATCTTCTGCCGCTTATGATTGACAGGATGGAAAGCGCATGATATCATGACAGGGATTTTTTAATGTTACGGCGAAGATGGCAACGTAAGACAGAATGATACCTATATTCTAAAGGAGGGGACGTGTTTCCGCTCCCCCCTGGACTTCGCTGTGGTAACGATGGCCGGGAAGCGGCCTATGTGGAGGGCAGGAATATGGATCATCCAGAAGGGCTTCGGGCACAGGCAGGAGACGCCACCCCAAGCGTCGAGGCCCAGGGGCATTATACCAGAGGGATACAGAGCGTCCAGGACCTGGAAGCCGTGATCAACGAGGGCCTGCGTGCCGCGCTGTTGGAGGAAGCGCCGGACCAGGCCCTAGAGGTGCTGCTCCAGCACCTGGGAAACGCGCTGAAGGGGGAACGGACCTATATCTTTGAGCAAAACGCCTCCGGCTGCGACGACAACACCTATGAGTGGACAGCCCACGGGGTGGAGCCGGAGAAGGAACAGCTCCAAAACCTCCCCCCGGAGGTGTGCGCCAGCTGGTACCGGAATTTTAGGATCGGCAAGCATATCGTCATCAAGGACTTGGAGGACATCCGGGAAGCCGAGCCCCTGCTCCATCATACCCTGAAACGGCAGGGCATCCGTTCCCTTGTGGTGGTCCCCCTGTATGACGGCCAGGCCATCATTGGCTTTTATGGCGTGGACAATCCCCCGGTCAAGCTGCTGGAATATGCCACAAATATGCTCCAGACCGCGGCATATTTTATTGTGTCCTCCCTGAAACGGCGCAACCTGTTCCGGGAGCTGCAAAAGCGCAGCTATAATGTGCTCCACGCCCTCAGCGTGGACTACCTGGGCATCTATGAGGTGAACTTCGACACAGGGGAGTGCGAGGTCTACCGGAACAGCGAGCAGGTGCGGGTGGATTGGGCCGCCCAGTTCCAGGCGGGCTACCAGCAGGCCATGGAGGGGTACATCTCCACCTATGTCATCCCCAAGGACCAGGCCCGGCTGCGGGCCATGACGAAAAAGGACTATGTGCTGGCACAGCTCCGGGCGGAGAAGAAGTTCTCGGTCCGCTACCAGGTGCAGGACAGCGCCTCCGGCCTGAAGCACCTGGAAATCCACTTCTCCGCCACGGAACGGACCCAGGAGGAGCCCTGCGCCATTTTTGCCCAGCGGGACGTCAACGCCGTGGTGGAGCAGGAGGAGAAGTACAAGCTGGAAGCCAGGCGGAGCCTAGAGGACATCCTAGAGGGGGCCAGGACGGGCATTTGGACCATCGAGCTGGAGGACGGCTGCCTGCCCAGGATGTACGCCGACCGGACCATGCGCATCCTCCTGGGGGTGCCCGACGAGATCGAGCCGGAAGCCTGCTACCAGCACTGGTTTGAACGCATCGAACCGGACTATGTGAAGATGGTACAGGAGACGGTGCAGGAAATCCTGAAAACCGGACGGGCCGAGGGGACCTATCCCTGGAACCACCCGACCCTGGGAAAGCTTTACGTCCGCTGCGGCGGGGTGCCCGACCATACATTTAAGAAACCGGGGGTCTGCCTGAACGGCTACCACCAGGACATCACAGAGACCATGATGACCAGGAAGCGCCAGGAGCAATCCATTTTGGAGCTGCTGGAACGGGTGCGGCAGGCAAATTCGGCCAAAAGCGAATTCCTCTCCCACATGTCCCACGACCTGCGCACCCCCATCAACGGCATCCTGGGCATGCTGGCCATCCTGGAAAAAAGCCAGGACGACCCAGAACAGCAGGAGGCCTGCCGGAGGAACATCCGGGTGTCCACGCAGCACCTGCTGTCCCTGGTGAACGACGTCCTCCAAGTCAGCAAGCTAGAGAGCGGGAGGCCGGCGGAGGTGGAGGAGCCCTTTGACCTCCATGCCATCCTAGAGGACTGCATCGCCATCCTCTCCCCCATGGCCCAGGAGCAGGGGATCCAGCTGGAATGGGAGGCCTCGGGCCTGGAACACACCAGGCTGCTGGGCAACCCCCTCCACTGGAAGCAAATCCTGATGCACGTGATGGACAACGCCCTGAAGTACAACCAGCCCCATGGCTCCGTCTTTGTCCGGGCAGAGGAGACCGGCTTCCAGGCCGGGAAGGCAAGCTACCGCTTTACCGTCAAGGACACTGGCATCGGCATCGGGGAGGAGTTCAAGGCCCACATTTTCGAGCCCTTCACCCAGGAGCACCAGGGCGCCAGGACCAACTACCACGGCGTTGGCCTTGGGATGTCCATCGTCAAGAAGCTGGTGGACCAGATGAAGGGGAGCATCTCTGTGGACAGCCAGGTGGGCAAGGGGAGCGTGGTTCAAATCACCCTGCCTGCCCGGGTGGATGAGGCCTGGGACGGGCAGTCTGCGCAGGAGCAGGATATCCAGGATGTCCAGGGCAAGATCGCCGGGATGCGGGTGCTCCTGGTGGAGGACAATGAGATCAACTGTGAAATTGTGGAATTCATCCTTCAGGAGGCGGGGGCAGAGGTGGTCACCGCCAAGGACGGGAAGGCCGCCGTGGACGCCTTCACAGCCTCCCCCCCAGGGGCCTTCGACTGCATCCTCATGGACCTGATGATGCCGGTGATGAGCGGCTATGAGGCGGCCCGGGTGATCCGCGGCCTGGACCGGAACGACGCCAAGGCCGTGCCCATCATTGCCCTGTCCGCCAACGCCTTTGAGGAGGACATTGTCCTGGCAAAGGACGCCGGGATGAATGCCCATCTGGCAAAGCCGGTGGACATCCACAAAATGTTCCAGGCGATGGTCCGGCACATGAGGCAAAGCCCCAGCACCCAAACAACACAAACATGACACACTTCGGAGATAGAACCCTATGAAACACAAGACTTTGCCGCGCCCCTTAAAAATCAGCATAGCGGTGATCCTCTGTTTGACGGTTTTTGTATTTTCCTCTCTTGGCATGTCCATCCACACCATGAGCGAAAACACCATTGAGGATATCGGCATGGATTACATGGAGGGGATGAACCAGCAGGTGTCCCTGCACTTTAAGACCATCATCGAGCTGCGCCTGACCATGGCGGAATCCATCGCCCACATTGCCCAGGGGGACGAGGCCTCCGGCTATGGCTCGAAAGAGGCGATAGAGTATGGCGCAAGGGCCAGGCATTTCCTCTGCGCCGCCCTCTACTCCGCCGACGGCAGCCTTGAGCCCATTTACGGCGACTCTGTGACGCTGAACCACCCCGCGGCGTTTTTGGAGAGCATGCGCAAGGGGGAGCGCAGGGCGGCCTCCGCCGTGGACAGCAGCGGGGAGGGTGTCATTCTGTTCGGCGTCCCCTGCAAATACCCCATGTCCGACGGCAGGGAGAGCATGGCCATGGTGGTGGGCCTCTCCACCAAATACATGGGGGAGGTGCTTTTCCTGGACTCCGACCACTCCCTGATGTACTCCTTCGTCATACGCAAGGACGGCAGCTACGTGGTGGGGAACGAGGGCGATGTCTACCACAACTATTTTGACCGGCTCAACAGCATCCTTGGCAGCCAGGACCAGGAGGCCGCCGACGCCATTGCCCAGATGTCCAGCGCCATGGAGGCGGGCACAGATTATTCTGTGATCCTGAAAATCGGCGGCTCCCGGCACCACCTGTACTGCACCAGCCTCCCCTATTGCGACTGGTACCTGGTGACAGTCCTCCCCTTTGAGGGGCTGGACCAGGCGATTTCAGGGATGAGCGGCCGTTGGCTCACCATGGTCTATGCCGGCTCCTTTGCCATCATTGCCATGCTCCTGTTCCTCTTCTTCCAGTACCGGAAGTTCTTCCGGGTACAGGTGGCCCAGCTCAAGCGCATGAACCAGGAGATGGACGCGGCCCGGAAGGCGGCGGAAAAGGCCCGGAAGGAAGCCGAGCATGCCAACGCGGCCAAGCAGGACTTCCTGTCCAGCATGAGCCACGACATCCGCACCCCCATGAACGCCATCATCGGCATGACCGCCATCGCCGCCAACCATGTACACGACCCCCAGCAGGTCCAGGACTACCTGCGGAAAATCGCCCTGTCCAGCAAGCACCTGCTGGGCCTCATCAACGACGTGTTGGATATCTCCAAAATCGAGAGCGGCAAAATGACGCTGAATGTTGAGCCGGTGTCCCTCCGGGAGGTCTTGGACAGCATGGTCAACATCATCCAGCCCCAGGTCAAGGACAAAAAGCAGCACTTCGACGCCATTGCCTATGACATCCTCTCAGAGCATGTGTGCTGTGACAGCATACGGCTGAACCAGGTGCTCATCAACCTGCTGGGGAACGCCGTGAAATTCACCCCGGAGGGCGGGGCCATCCAGGTGACGGTATACCAGGAGGCATTGCCGGAGGAGCCGGACTGTGTCCGCACCCACTTCCTGGTGCGGGACACGGGGATTGGCATGTCAAAGGCCTACCAGAAGGTCATTTTTGAGTCCTTCAGCCGGGAGGACAACAGCCGGGTCCGGAAAACCGAGGGCTCCGGCCTGGGCATGGCCATCACCAAGTACATAGTGGACGCCATGGGCGGCAGCATCTCTGTCCGCAGTGAACAGGGGGAGGGCAGCGAGTTCCATGTGGCCCTGGACCTGGTAAAGGCCCAGGAAGCGCCAGGGGGGCCGGTGCCCCCGGGCTGGACGGTGCTGGTGGTGGATGGCGACCAGCGCACCTGCGCCAGCACCGCCCAGGTGCTGCGGTCCATGGGGGTCCAGGCGGAGTGGTGCCTGGACGCCGGGCAGGCCCGGGCACAGGTCCAGGAGCGCCAGCAGCGGGGGGAGGGCTACCAGATGGTCCTTCTGCACCGGACGCTGCCGGACATGGACGGGGTGGAGGCCGCCCGGGCCATCCGGGCAGACTGGGGGGAAGCCAGCCCGCTCCTTCTGCTCACCGCCTGCGATTGGAGCGAGGTGGAGGCCCAGGCCAGGGAGGCGGGGGTCTCCGGCTTCCTCTCCCGGCCGCTGTTCCCCTCCACCCTGCGGGACGCCCTGAGCGCATTTGCCGGCACCACCCATGAGGCCGCGGCCAGCACTGGGGACGAAGTGGACCGGATGCTGCGTGGAAAACACATCCTGTTGGCGGAGGACAACGAGCTGAACTGGGAGGTGGCACAGGAGCTGCTCTCCGTCCTGGAGCTGGACTTGGAGCGGGTGGAAAACGGGGCGCTATGCGTGGAACGGTTCCAGGCATCCCCGGTGGGGTATTACGACGCCATCCTCATGGACGTGCGCATGCCCATCATGGACGGCTACGAGGCCACCATGGCCATCCGGGGGCTGGAACGCCGGGACGCAAGCCTGCCCATCATTGCCATGACCGCCGACGCCTTTTCCGAGGACATCCAAAAGTGCTTAGACTGCGGCATGGACGACCACCTGGCCAAGCCCATTGACATCCAGAACGTGGCCAACAAGCTGAAAAAATACCTGAAATAAACGCCATATAGAGAGAACACAGGCGGCCTATCTTGTTGATAGGCCGCCTGTGTTGTCTTACAGGGGCAGGCTTTTTTTCAGTTTGCCAGGTACCGGTGCAGCATCACCACCACCTGGGCCCGGGTGGCCTGGGCCTTGGGGGAGAGGGTGGTGCTGGTGGTGCCGGAGACGATGCCCTTCTGGACGGCCCAGCACATCCCGGTGCGGGCGTACTCGTCCACTTTGTTCTTGTCCTGGAAGCTGTCCAGGCTGCTGGGATTGCTCTCGCCGCTCTCGCCGTCCACCACGTTGGCGTAGCGGTGGAGGATGGTGGCAATCTGCTGGCGGTTGATGGCCTGGTTGGGGGAGAAGGTGGTGCCGGAGGTGCCGTTGACGATGCCCTTATACCCCGCCCAGATCACGGCGTCGTAGTAATAGCCCTCGTCGTCCAGGTCGGTGAAGTTGCTGGTCACCTCCACCTTGGGGGACCCGGCGGCCCGGTAGAGCACTGTCACCAGCATGGCCCGGGTCATGGGGTCGTCGGGGCTGAACTTGCCCTCACCGGTGCCCCCCACCAGGCCCCGGGCCATGGCGAAGTCCACGGAGTTGGCGGCCCAGCTCCCCACGCCGTCAGCGGTGACGTCGGTGAAGTGCTCCGAGGCGTTTTTGCTCTCCACATTCACCTGGATGGTCCGGGTCAGCTGGGTGCCGGAGCGGGTGATGCAGGTGGCCGGCAGGGTGGCCAGGCCGGAGTAGCCGGGGGCGGGGAGGTAGAAGAGGGTAGAGATATGGTACTTGCCGTCGGCGGCGGAATTGGTGTAATAGGTGGCTGTCTGAGCGTCGGGGGCCTTGGTGAGGCTGCGCAGGAGGACACCGGCGGAGGGGGTGCCAAAGCGCACGGCCACCACGGGGTCCTGGGCGGCGCTGTCATAGAAGTCGGAGCCGGAGAAGGAGAAGCCGGCGCTGTCGCAGTCGATGGGGGTCTCATCCTGGTCGGGGTCCCGGTCGGGGGTGACCACGATTTCCAGGCGGCCATAGTAGACCACTTCCTCCACCTCGCTGCCGTCGGTGGTCTCGCCATAGGCCAGGAAGTTCACGGAATAGGTGCCGGTGGCGGCGGGGAGGAACACCACCTGGGCCAGCTTGTCCCCGTCGGCCTCGTCGGCGGCGAAGTAGGGCACGCCATTGGCGGCGGTGAGGCTGCCCACGGCGCTGCCGCCTACGCTGCCCATGTCAAAGACCACCTTGCTCAGGCCGGGGATGGCCACGGCGCCGTCCAGCTCATCGCCGCCGCCCCCTTGGAGCAGCTGTTCCAGGATGTTCTGTTCCCCCTTCAGGTCCTTGAGCTCCACAAGGGTCTGGGCTCCGGCGCCCACTTCCAGGGTGGCCCCCACGGCGGTGGCGGGGAGGATTTGAATGGTGTAGGTACACTTCCCTGTGAGGGGCTTCCCGTCCCCCTCCTTGGGGGTGGCGGTGATGGTGCAGCTGAGCTTATCCGTCCCTGTCTCCACAGGGGTGAAGCGGATGGAGGGGCCGGTGATGTCCCCCAGGCTCCACAGGTAGCTGAGGGTATAGCTGCCGGTGACGTCCTGGCCGTCCTGGTTTGTCACGGTGGCCTTGGGGGCCTGCAGGTCCTTGTTCTGGCCTACCCCGGCGTAATGGGTCTGGGCCTGGGTGGCGAGGGTCAGGGTATCTCCATGGGAGGTGGCCAGGGGGGTGGTTGTGGTGTTGTTTTCTGTGGGGGGTGTCGTCTCTGGGGGGTCTGTCTCCTCCACGGCGGCGGCGGGGACGGCCAGAGCAGCCGCCAGGGCCAGGGCCAGCAGGAGGGATGTGAAACGACGGGTGATTGGGTTTTTCATGGGGTCCACCTCTCTATTTTTTTGATTCCACCTCATTATAGCATACCAGGCAGAGATGGAAAGGGTTTTTTGGTTAAAAATCGGTTACGAAGATTATAAACGCAAACATATCCGGGCAAGCTCCTCATATATTATCCACAGGGAGACAAGACCTGTGGGGAAGGATGGGGTTTTTATGGCAAGAAAACAGAGCAGCTCCCTCACCAGCCTGATGGCCGGGTTGGAGGAGACGGACCGGGCGTTGGCCGCCGTCCAGGCGGGGTTCCAGGAGACGGCAGACCAGGATTTGCTGGAATACTATCTCTACTCCCGCTGCGCCCTGCGGGCGAAACACAGCTATTTGCTCCGCCAGCTGCGCCTGGCGGAAAAGGAGGCTTCTACATGAATCTACAGATCCCGGCCGACGCCTGGCCGGTGGTACTTATGGCAGCGGTGGTGGTGCTTTTGATCTTCCGGAAGCCGCTGTTCCTGCTGGCAAAATTCCTGCTGCGCTCCCTGGTGGGGCTGGGCTTCCTCTTTCTCTGGGCCAGCAGCGGGGTGGCGGCGGGGCTGTCCCTGGGGGTCAACCTGTTCAACGCCTTCACCCTGGGGCTGCTGGGCCTGCCGGGGCTGGGGCTGCTGATGATGCTGCGTTGGCTGGGCTAGGGGATTGCCCACAACAGCGGCTGCAAACAGGATGGGCCGGCCCCTGAGCCGGCCCGTGTGCCCCAGGGATCACGAGAAAGGAGCCCCGATATGAATCCATTCCCACGCCTCACCCGCCTGCTGCTGGCCCTGCTCTACGCCGCCGGGGGACTCTCCGGCGTGTTCCTCCTGCTCTGCGCCCTGGGGGTCCTGAGCCCGGAGGGCATTGGCGCCTGGCTGGGCCGGGAGGTGGAGCCACCCACCACCCAGCAGGCAGTTTTCTCCACAAAAATTGGGGAAACTGTGGACAAACCCTTCCAAGTTATCCCCCTGCCCCTGACGGAGCTGGACCAGGCCGGGGCGGCGGCAGGGGAGGGGAAGGGCCTGCTGCTGGCCATGAAGGCCGACGACGGCAGCCTGGGCTATATCTCCGCCCTGCCCCTGGCGGCGGACTGCGGGGCCTGCTCTGGGGTGGCGGGACGAAACCAAACCCTCTGGCAGTTGAACCAGAGGGAGGGGGTGTATACCATTGCCCAGGTGTCCTGCCTCCGGGACGCCGCCCTGGCAGGCCATGACCGGCGGCTTGCCCTGTGCCGCCCCAGCGGGTCCCCCTGGCGGGACCCGGACAAGCTGGCCTGGCTGGACCCCACCGAGGAAGGGGTCCAGGACTACCTCATCGGCATTTGCACCGAGTTGGCCCAGCTGGGCTTTGACGAAATTTTACTCACCAACTGTGCCTATCCCACCCAGGGGGACCTGGCCTCCCTGGGGGAGACGGGGGACCGGGATGCCCAGTTGGAGGCCTTCTGCCGGCGCTTGCAGGGGGCCCTGGCGGACTACCCCGTATTGGTCTCCATCCAGGGGTCGGGGGACTTTGCCCAGAAGGGCAGCCAGAGCGGCCAGACGGCGGCGCTGCTGGCCTCCTTCCCCGGGCGGGTGTGGGCAGGCCAGGGGGATGCGGAGGCCTTGGCGGCCTTCCGGCCGGTGGTGCTGCCTTAGAACAGGTCGCTGTGGGTTCCTGTCCTGGTCAAATAGAGGAGCAGCTTGGTCCCTTGTCAAGCGGAGTTGATACAACTGCTTTATTTCGTCAATATATGCTAGTGTATCCCCAGGGGCGGATGCAGACGGTGCCTTCCCCGCCGCGGTCGTCGGTGCTGTGATAGTACATGGTGCCGTTCCAGCTCCGGGTCACGTCAAACTGGTGGTTTAGTCCACCCAATTCCATTTCATAGATAATCTTGCCCTCTTTCACGCCGCAAATCCGTTCTGGGGTCAAGCTCATTTGCCGTAACATCACCAAGTCCCGGCAGACCTCCTTTTGGGAGACCTCCCCGTCATACTGGTCCATCAGCGCCTGGGCGTCGGCTTGGGTGAGTTTGCTGTTGGCCTCCACCGCCAACATCACCCCCGGCACCACCCAGTTGGCCAAGATCACGGCCACGGCGATGATGCCCACCACCATGAGGATACTTTTTCCTTTTTTCTTTTTCATCGAACTTCCTCCTTACCATAGAACGGCCTTTCCTTACTTTTTTGATTATACCAAAAATCTGAGAGGAATGCGACTATTTTTGCGTAGAAATATCAATTTCCGCAAAGTTTTTCCCTGATTTCTGGTATAAAATGACTTGAGGTCCCCTTCCCAAAAAGGGTGGTATTGCCCCAGGGCTGGGCGCTCCCTTGCCTTGGAACAGGGGCTTCTACTACTATAGACCGGAAAACTGTGGAAAGATCGGGTGGAATGTTGTTATTTTCTGCTTTTTGTGACATTTGACGATGGGTTTTCCACAGCAACCAACTCCATTGTTCAAAAGGCCTCTATAGATATAGAGCACGAATTGGGGGAAAGTGGACATGGTTTTGACAAGTTTTTGAAAAAAATGGTGTATGGAAAATCCCCTTCAAAAAATCCCCCACCAAAGCATCTGCAAGGGCGCAGGGGCTTTGGTAGGGGTATATTTTCATCCTTTTTTTTCTAATTCTTCCACATTAAGAGAATAATAGTTTGTTTTTCCCTGCCTCGTTTTTACAAGAAGCCCTGGGGGGATTTTTTCCATCCTCCGGTACAAGGTTACCCGGCTCATTTTTGTATGGTTCAACACCACTTCTGTGGGGATACCACACTCAGAAAACAGGGCTGCCTGCAACAGCAGGCCATAGAGCTCCATGAGTTTTTCATCCTTTTCATCTTCCTCCCCCACAAAACTAGGAATTTTTTTCCAGAGCCGGTTCAGCCGGGTGAAGCCCTCCTGAAGGGATTCCTTGAGTTTTTCCATAGAATCGTGGATAATGCGTAAAAATAAGAGCAAAAACGGCGTCAAGTCCCCTTTGTTCAGCGGGTCATTGCAGAGGGTAAAGGCCTTGTAATACTCTGTAATATGCTCCTTGATGGTATAGGAAAGCCGGTATCCGATCACAGGTTCCAGCTCCTGGGACAGCAGATAGCTACAAATAAACCGCCCCAGTCTGCCATTCCCATCATAAAAGGGATGGATATATTCCAACAGGTAGTGGAAAATGGCAACTCGATAGAGAATTTCGCAGGAATCATCATGGAGGAACCCAAGCGCTTGCTCCAGGGCAGAAATGATGGCAGGTTCCGGGTACAAACCCTTGTGTAGCTCCTTCTGGCTGGGGCTATAGATGCTTACCGGCCCTTTCCGGAACCACTTTCCGTCTGGAAGGTTGTCAGGGTCCTCTTCCTTCACCTCTTCTAGTACCAGCTCATCATAGATGCTGCGCAGATCCTCACAGTGTTCCAAGGGCAGCTCCTCTTTGGTCATGAGCATATAGTATTTTAGAACCAGCCCATGGAAGCGTTTTTTCCCCTTACTTTTCAGTTCCAGCTCATCGAGGATATCGCTAATTTCCTTTCGGGTGCTCCGGACTCCTTCAATGTTGTTGGTCAGGACAATTTCGTCAATGAGACAGCGCCTAGTGAATTGAACGATGGCTGCATCCGGCAAGGCCCAGCACAGGTTGGATACTGCGTGGTTCATCCGCAGGATACTTGTGAGCAGTTGATAGACCTCCGCCGTTTGGACAAAGAAAGCCTGGGCGCCCCCAATGGAAAAGTCCAATTTGATGCTATATTCCCCGTCAAAGCGCTGTCTGTATGTTTCTTCATACAACGTTTCACTCTTGTAATATAGTTTTGACAGCAGTGTATAGGACACGGTGGCCTTCCCTCCAAACCTGTATCAATTCCGCGAAATTTTATCCAAACATCAGTCTTTTATCATTTCATGTTTCAAAATCATCTATTTTGGAACACGTTCTTTATTATATCACGGTAAAATCCCAAAAATCAATCTATTTTTGTCAATGATTCTCAGGCCACGGCAAATCCAAACCATCCCCTTGCCGAGAAGTTGGTTTTTGACGCATAGAGGCCGCCTGGAAAGGCGGCCTCTATCATCATTTATACTTCTGGCTCTCCGCCACTGCCAGCTCATCGCAGCGGTTGTTTAGGGGGTTGCTGGCGTGGCCTTTTACCCAGTGGTATTCCAGCTTGTGGGTTTGGGTGAGCCGCAGCAGCTCTTCCCACAGGTCGGGGTTCAGGGCGGGCTTCTTGTCGCTTTTCACCCAGCCCCGGCGCTTCCAGCCCCAGGCCCAGCCCTTTTCCAGGGCGTCAATGACGTATTTGGAGTCGGAGTACAGGGCCACCTGGCAGGGCTCTTTCAGGAGTTTCAGGGCTTCGATCACCGCCGTGAGTTCCATGCGGTTGTTGGTGGTGGCGGGGGCACCGCCGGAGATTTCCTTCCGGTGGCTGCCGTAGAGCAGCACGGCCCCCCAGCCTCCGGGGCCGGGGTTGCCGGAGCAGGCCCCGTCGGTGTACACGGTGACAGCTTTCATTCCTTACCCGCCGCCTCTTTCTGGGCCTGTTCCTTCTTTTTCCGGCGCCGGGGCATGGTGAAGAAGAACAGCCCGGCCGCCACCACGATCAGCCCCACCAGGGGGAACAGTCCCCCCCGGACGGGCCCCATGGCGGGGATATAGACGGAGATTCCCTTCACCACCATCATGACTCCGATCACCATCATGGCGATGCCGCCAAAGATCACCACGGGGTCCATTGATGTGTCCACTTTTTGGCTTGTTGTTGTGGAGTTTTGTTGCTTTGTTTGGGGGGTTTGTTCTTTGTTTTCCATGTTTTCCACTGAGGGTTCCTCCTTGTTGATGGGTTTTGTGTTTGGGTTGTGGATGGGTATGAGGTTCTTTTTTTGGGGCCTCGTTCCTGCGGAACATTGGCAATTGTGGGCGCTGCCCGCACCCGGCAGAGGCGCTGCCTCTGCACTCCGCAACCTTGGTGGTGTCACGCTGCGCCTGTTCGCGACGCGGTTCTAAGCCCCTGCGACTCCGGCGAACCCATCCGGGCCGCTTTGCGGCCCTCCTTGGGCTTCGCCTGCGCTCCGGGGCTTAGCCCGCTGCTCACGACGGCTCCGCGCTTCGGCTGAAAAAGGTGGACGAAAACTTTATTCTTCGCTTTCCTGTGTCGTTACCGTTTCTTCCTCTTCTTTCTCCGTCCGCGCCAACGCAATCACCCGGCTCTCCTCCGCCAGGCGCATCACCTTCACCCCCTGGGCGGTACGGCTGTAGACATTCACATCCGCCGCGGCCATGCGGATGATGGTGCCGTCGTCGGAGATCAGGAGGATATCGTCGTCCTCCTCCACGATTTTGATTCCCGCGGCGGGGCCGGTTTTTTCGGTGATTTGGTAGCCTTTCAGGCCGAAGCCCCCCCGGTGCTGGGGCTCTCCGCCGGAGCGGATATACTCCTCGATGGGGGTACGCTTCCCAAAACCGTTTTCGGTGATGGTCAGCAGCTTGGTTCCTGGCTGGGCCAGGGCGGCGCCGATGACGAAGTCCCCTTCCCGGAGCTTGATGCCCCGGACGCCCATAGCGGTACGGCCCATGGGGCGCACGTCGCTCTCCCGGAAGCAGATGGCCATGCCGTCGTGGGTGGCGATGAGGACGTTGGCCTCCCCGTCGGTCTCCTGGACGCTGATAAGCTCGTCCTCCTCCTCCAAGGTGAGCACCCGCAGGCCGGAGGTACGGATATTCCGGAAGGCGGATTTCTCTGTGCGTTTTACGGTGCCGTTTTTGGTCACCATGAAGAGGTAGCCGTTTTCGTCATAGTCCCGGCCGTGGAGCATGGCGGTGACCCGCTCTCCCGGCTGGAACTGGAAGATATTGTTCAGGTGGGTGCCCCGGGCGGTACGGCTGGCCTCGGGGATTTGGTAGCCCTTCTTCTGGTACACCCGGCCGGAGCTGGTGAAGAAGAGAATATTGTCGTGGCTGGATGCGGTGAAGAGGGTATCCACATAGTCCTCCTCCCGGAGGGTCTGGGCGGAGATGCCCTTGCCCCCCCGCTTCTGGGTACGGTAGGTGGAGGCGGGCAGCCGCTTCATGTACCCGGCGGCGGTGAGGGTGAACACGCATTCTTCCTCTTCGATGAGGTCCTCAATGTCGATTTCGTCCTCTACGTCCTGGATTTCGGTGAGGCGGTCGTCGCCGTATTTCTCCCGGATTTCCAACAGCTCTTCCCGCATCACGCCCCGGAGCTTTTCCCGGTTGGACAACAGCTCGGTGTAATAGGCGATCCTCTCCGCCAGCTCGTTGCGCTCCTTTTGCAGCTTTTCCCGGTTCAGGCCTTGGAGGGCGATGAGCCGCATGTCACAAATGGCCTGGGCCTGGACTTCGTCCAGGTCAAAGCGCTCCATGAGGTTTTCCCGGGCGTTGTCGTAGCTGGAACGGATGATGTGGATCACTTCGTCGATGTTGTCCTGGGCGATGAGCAGGCCGTCCAGCAGATGGGCCCGTTCCTCGGCTTTCCGCTTGTCGTACTGGGTGCGGCGGGTGATGACCTCCTCCTGGAAGGCCAGGTATTCGTCCAAAATCTCCCGGAGGGAGAGGATTTTCGGCTGGCTCTGGTTGTTCACCAGGGCCAGCATATTCACCGCAAAGGTGATTTGCATCTGGGTTTGGGTGAGCAGGTGGTTGAGCACCACCTGGGGGTTGGCGTCGTGCTTGAGCTCAATGACCACCCGCATCCCGTTGCGGTCGGTCTCGTCCCGGATATCGGAAATGCCCTCAATGCGCTTCTCCTTCACGTGTTCTGCAATGGAGGCAATGAGCATCCGCTTGTTGACCTGGTAGGGCAGCTCGGTGATGATGATACGGATACGCTCATGGTTGCGGCCGTACTCCTCAAATTCCGTCCGGGCCCGGAGGGTCACCCGGCCCCGGCCGGTGGCGTAGGCGGCCCGTATCCCTGACCGGCCCATGATGATGCCCTTGGTGGGGAAGTCCGGCCCTTTCACGTGGGCCATCAGGTCCGCCAGGGTGGCTTCCGGGTCGTCCAGGACGCACACTGCCGCGTCGATGACCTCCCGCAGGTTATGGGGGGGGATGTTGGTGGCCATGCCCACGGCGATGCCTGAGGACCCGTTCACCAGCAGGTTGGGGAAGCGGGAGGGGAGCACCTTGGGTTCCTGGCGGCTCTCGTCGAAGTTGGGGGACCAGTCCACGGTCTCCTTTTCGATGCTGTGGAGCATTTCCCCGGCCATTTTCCCCATGCGGGCCTCGGTGTAGCGGTAGGCGGCGGGGGGGTCTCCGTCCACGGAGCCGAAGTTGCCGTGGCCGTCCACCAGGGGGTAGCGCATGGAGAAGTCCTGGGCTAGGCGGACCATGGCGTCGTAGACGCTGCCATCCCCGTGGGGGTGGTATTTACCCAGCACGTCACCCACGCAGGTGGCGGATTTTTTGAAGGGCTTTTCCCAGGTCAGGCCGCTCTCGTACATGGTGTATAAGATACGCCGGTGGACGGGCTTCAAGCCGTCCCGGACGTCTGGGAGGGCCCGGCCGATGATAACGGACATAGCGTAGTCGATGTAGCTGTCCTTCATCTCTTTGACCAGTTCGGATTCCACGATCACCTGGTTTGGAAAGGCGATGTCCTCCGGTTTGTAGTCCTTGTTTTTACTCATGCTATGTAACTCCTCTAAGATTGGCTTAACCTGTCGTGATTGCGTAAATTAAAGTTTTCGTCAACCTTTTTCAAAAGGTTGCGGAGTGCAGAGGCGGCGCCT
>CAJUCB010000046.1 GCA_910584805.1 uncultured Oscillospiraceae bacterium | reverse complement strand
AGGATATCCTGCACCTTCCGCCGGGCACGGCCGATCTCCACCGTGACCTGCAAGGGCACCTCCATGATGAGCTCTAGGTTCTGGGCCTGCTCCTTCCCCAACTGTTCCATAGCGTCCAAGGGCCCCATGGGCAGGGGCTGCGTGCTGATCACCTTGGGCTCAGGCGGCGCCTGTTGGTGCTCCGCCTGGGGTGGGTAGGGATAGGGATAGGGCGGATAATACATGGGAGGATAGCCCATATATCCCTGGGCATTCCCCTCCATCCCCGGCTGGGGAGGATACGGAGGCGGAGGCATCTGCCCTGGCTGGGGTTGGCCCATCTGCATTCCAGCAGGAGGAGCCTGAGGGGGCGGAGGCGGGGGGGGCGGGGCTTGATCCACACCACCAGCCAACATCCGTTCGATTTCCTCCTGGCTCATCTTCCGGTTGCTGTCCGCTGCAGGTTCCGGCGGGGGCGGCGGGGCTTGATCCACACCACCAGCCAGCATCCGTTCGATCTCCTCCTGGCTCATCTTCCGGTTGCTGTCCGCCGCAGGTTCCGGCGGGGGGGGCGGAGCTTGATCCACGCCACCAGCCAACATCCGTTCGATTTCCTCCTGGCTCATCTTCCGGTCGCCACCGCCGCCGGCGTCTGCCGGTTCCGGCGCAGGCGCTGGAGCCGCAGGGGGCGGAGGCGGGGGGGCAGCATCGGTTGCTTCCCCGTCCAAATCCAGGCCAAAGCTGGACAGCAAGTCCCGGGCCAAGGAGACGGACATAACATTCATGAAGCCGCTCTCCAAAGCTGCATCCTCAATGCTTAGCGCAAACTTGACCACAACCACGGTGTCTGCGTCCTGGGGCATGTGATCCGTCTTAAAGGAATCCATGTCCTCCAACTCAAAGGGCTCCGGCGTGGAAATATTCACTGGGTAACCCAAGAAGTCTGACAGTGCCGTGGAAGCCGCACCCATCATCTGGTTCATCAGCTCACATACGCAACTAATGGTCAGCTCGTTGAGCTCAAACTCCTCGTCCGAACTCTCGCTCCCCATCAGGATATCCACGATGACTTTGATATCGCCGGTTCCATCTTGCCTAGGCTGAACTCCGACTTTTTGACCACAGTAACCTGTGGTGTGGTAATGTCCACCCGCCGGTCTAACATATTGGAAACCGCTGTAGCCGAGGAGCCCAGGCTGATATTCATCATTTCGCCCAAGGCATCTAACGCCATCGGACTGAACAATTCCTTCTCCATCCTTTATTCGCTCCTTTGTTCAGGCCAATAGCATACTTCGTCTATCTTGATGGCCATGTTTTTCTTGTGCGTCCCGATCCGTCCGGTAAACCATTGGTAGCCGCCAATCTCTAGGAACACTGGCGCGTCCTTGGAGCGGCCTAGATCCACCACATCGCCCACATTCAAGTGGTAGATATCGCTCAGGGACAGCTGCGTGTCCCCCAACTGGGCAACGATCTCCAAGCTGGAATCACGCAATTTGTCAAAGATCTCTTCGGAGTTGTCCTCACTGGCCACCTTGCGGCCCATACTCTCCCGGTTCACCTCGCCAAATATGCTGGTCAGGACGCTCCCTGGCAGGACAACACTCATGCGCCCATCCCCGTTGCTGAAGGTGATCTTCATGTCCACCAACACCACGGTTTCATCCAGGTTCAGCAACTGTACCAGGGTTGGGTTGACCTCTGTGCGGCTATACTCGAAGGTAAGGGGGATGTAGTTCTCCCAGCTGACCCCCATCATGTTCACGACATCCTTCACCAGCAGCTCATAGAGCTGTAGCTCCAAGTCCGTATAACTGTAACCGCTGGGGACTGAGCGTTCTTCCTCGCCCTCGGCACCCATCATCCGGTCCATCATGCCCAGCATGGTGGAGGTGGAGAGATAGACCATCACCGGGTCTTGGGTCAGAATATCCTCCCCATCCTCCGCCCGCGGGTGGATGGTCACGTCTGCCAAGGCTAGGACGTCCCCTTCCGTCAGGGCGTTGTTGAACTCGTAGAACTTCTGTTCCTCAATGGTCTCCACCTCAATTTCACAGTTGGTGCGAAGTTGGGCGTTGAGCCGGGAACCAATGACCCGCGTATAATTATCAAAAATACCGTTGAGCATTTTTAACCGGTCTTTGGTAAACTTACGCGGTGTCGTAAAGTCATACTTCCGGTATTTCTTCTCCGGCTGCATCTCTTCCGACTTGTCCGCACTGTCCCCTCCACTCAGCATGGAATTTAATAGTGCGTCAATCTGACTTTGTGACAGAACTTCAGCCATCGAATCACCTCACCCGCTCTGACGAATTTTTCCCGCCGCAATCATCAACTGTTGCTTTGGTCAATATAGCTCTGCACAGACTCACCCAGTTGCTCACTTTGCAGGTTACGTCCGCTGATAATCATTTCCACCCGGCGGTTGTCCGCACGAGTTTCCGAAGTGGCATTGCTGTTCACAGGCCTCCACTGGCCAAAGCCCTCGCTCACCAGACGGGAGGGATGGAGCAGGCTGTTTTGCTGGAGGAAAATGACCACCTCTGTGGCCCGCTGGCTGGACAGGGTACGGTCCACCCGGGGGTCGTTGGGGGAATCTGCCGTTCCCTGGGCCGTATGACCCTGGACACGTATTTCCTCCACCGCGTCAGCCACATTGTTCAGGATGCCACACACGCGGTAGAGCACCTGTCGGGCATCCTCCCGTAAGACGGCGCTGTCGCCGTTGAAAAAGGCTGTTTCGTTAAATTTAAGGTATATCTTACCATCGTCCTTCTCCACTGAAAGGGTGTTTTCCATCCCTTCCTCCTGGGAATACTGTTGGAGGGAGGCGTAGAGGGACTCAATCATATCATCGATTTCTTCCTGGGTCTCGCTATCCACTGGCGGTACCTTAGTTTCGCCGCCTTCGTCTTCCATATCTGCACTGGGACCTTTATTACCGTCAGTCTCTGTAACAGTCTTTTGTGCATCAGGGTTGAAACTCAGGACTAGGGCCTTCCATTTGTCCTCCGTGATGGTGGACATGGAGTAGAGCAACACGAAGAAGCACAACAGCAGCGTCACCATGTCGCCATACGTATCCATCCAGTTGGCGCCACCGCCGCCTGAGCTCTTTTTCTTTTTCACGCTGTTCTCAGCTCCTTATCAGGGTCATACAGGGCTGGCTTATTCCTCGCCGCCCTTGTCGTCGCCCTTGCCTTTTTTCTTGCCCTTGCCGCCTTCGCCGCCGTCCTCACGTTCTTTCTGATCCATGTAGGTCAGCAGCTTTTCCCGCAGGAACTTGGGGTTCTCGCCGGACTGGATGGACATAATGCCCTCCACGATGATCTGCTTACAC
This sequence comes from uncultured Oscillospiraceae bacterium, assembly GCA_910584805.1. GTDB lineage: Bacteria > Bacillota > Clostridia > Oscillospirales > Oscillospiraceae > Evtepia. Next base: position 12,000 of record CAJUCB010000046.1, on the reverse strand, counting down.
AGAACTTCCTCACCGTCGCGGATACGCAGGTTATTGGCAATAGGCGAGAAGAAAATGTGGGCTAAGATACAGCCGTACATGGTGGTAATCAACGCAGTACCCATGGCAACACCCATGGTTTCGGCACCACTCTCCAGGTCCATACTCTTCAACATGTTGATCAAACCCACCAGGGTACCGACCATGCCGAAAGCCGGCGCGATAGAAGATGCCCTGTCATACATGGCCGCAGCATCCTCATGCCGGGCGGAGGTACACTCAATATCGTTTTCCAGGATGGCCCGAACCTTATCCGGGTCGTTGGCGTCTACGATGAGCATGATGGCCTGCTTGAAGAAGGGGTCATTTTGCTCATTGGCCTTTTCCTCCAAGGACAGCAGGCCGTTCTTACGGGCCGTCTGAGCCAGCTCCACCAATTGATCGATGTAGTACAGCGGATCGAACTTCTTGGTGTTGAGCATGACCTTAAAGTGCTTGGGGATGTTCTTCAGCGTACTGGCCGGGAAACTGGCCGCCACCACGAAGAAGGTACAGCCGATGACGATGAAGATACTCGCGATGTCGAAGAAGTTCATCAGGTTCCCCACATTGACGGTAACAGGCGGGGATGCACCCAGGGTAACGTTGATAATGATACCCAGGATCGTAACGGCTATGGCGCCAACAACGCCGATGATATAGGTTAAATTCATAGTGTTCTCTACCTCCAGCCGGGCGAGCTTGGCAAGACCCGGAGGTTTTTTCTACCTCGCTACATTCTCTCTTTAGCGCTTATCTACAATGGTGACTTCGCGCTGGATGTCCATGACTTTGGCATTATATTTGGCGATCTTGTCAATGATCTCGTCCACACTCTCCCGGACCAGATAAAAGTCGCGGTTCATCATGACGATCTTACATTCCGGGATCATTTCGATGTATTCGATTTGGGTATGATTGACCAAAAATTTCTCATGGTTGCGCTTCGTCAGGACGATCATGACGCAAGCCTCCTTTTCCCTATCATATAGGATTCACAGGGGTTGGCCCGGAGGAGGCCGTCCTCCGGGTCAACCCGCGGTTCGTAAAAATCAGCGCTTCATATTGACCAGTTCCTCCAGCATGGAGTCGGTCACGGTGATAATGCGGGTGTTGGCCTGATAGCCACGCTGGGTCACGATCATGTTGGCAATCTCCTGGGCCAGGTCAGCCTTGGAGCTTTCCAAGCCGTTGGACTTCAAGGTCGTGGGGCTGTAAAGAATACGCAATCCATCAATGCTTGCCTGACCTGCATCAGGATTATCCGGGTCTGCTTGACGCAACGAGCCATTCACATAGCTAATGCCCATACTTTCAGCAGCACCACCCAAGGTAGCAATCTTTAAGTCACCTGAACCGGGACCAGCCTTATAATTCGAATTACCAATTTGAGTCACACCGTTGGGGTTAGTCACACTGCCCACCGCCAAGCATCCAATGGTCACAATCTGCTTGGTGTCATTACTAGTCGCAGTAATCATCCCTGTTGTTTCATCAAAGGTAACACCAGTAAACCTAGCCCTTTCCAGTGTCTCATCTTCTGTAAGATGTCCACCATTCTCCGCCTGAGGATAGACAATCTTTGTCACTTCTACTGCCTTTACGCCTTCAGAAAGGTTATCTGGATCTAGATCTGCATCTTCAACCGGCTTTCCATCCTTATCACGATACTCTGTTACAGTTTGCACACGAGGAAACCGGATAGGCACCAGTTGATCGCTAAAAATTGGATCACCAATTTTCTTGCCAACCATATCCTCTTTCACTTCTAACTGATCTTCGGGTGCATCAGGATTCACATAATAATCCTCTCTAGTAATTACGCCTGTGCACAGGAATCCATAGACAACGTTCCCGCCGCCAGCATCCAAGTAACCATCAGCACCGAAATCGAAGTTACCCAGACGAGTTAATGTCAAAGAAGTCAATGCTTCAACGTCCTCTGCACCGCCAGTAAAGTTGTTAGAAATAGTCTTATCACCAATCAAAAAGAACCCATCGCCATCCAACATCAGGTCGGTACTCTTACCTGTGACCTTATAGGTGCCAGTACTCATATCAATATCTACGGATGCCAAATTAGAACCATACCCGATCTGGGAAGGGTTACGGCCACCGGCAACCTCGGTACCATTGGAACCACCGGAGGTGGTGCTATAGATAGAAGTCTTAAACACAGAACGTGCGGACTTATAGCTCTCGGTATTCACGTTAGCGATGTTATGACCGATCACGTTCAGGTTTTGCATGTGAGTTCTCAGGCCAGCAATGGCCGCGTACATAGAGCCAGTCATTTTTTAATATAACTCCTTTCGGTTTTGGCGCCGCCTGGCCGGGGTCAATCACACCCCGGCCAAGAGCCTCCGAAATCCGGTCCTGCTCTCTGTTATGATATTACAGGAAAACGGCGCCGTCAATGTTTGTGAAGATATTTTCTTTCATTTCCTCCTGGGTAATGGCGGTGATCACCTTGGCAGTGGGCACATTGATGATGAATGCCTTCTCGGTGTCCATCGCCAGGATGTTTTTGGCACCCTTGGCCTGGGCCCGGCTCACACTGCCCGCGAGTTGATCCATCAGGTCCGGTGTGACCTGGATGCCCCGCTCCTGCGCCCTGGAGAAAGCGTGCTTGGAAAAAGCGACGCCGGACGGCTGGGTTTTATTCAGCTCCTGCTGGAGCATTGCACCAAAAGCACTCCCTGCCCCGCGTTGCTGCACCTGGGCCTGGGGCGCGGCTGTGCGCGCTTGCAGTCCCGATACGCGCTGGATCATCTCAAGTTCACCTCGCCTTACTTACCCCACTGCTGCGGGAGGCTGGACGGAATCGTCCGCTTTGTCTTCACTCTCGTTGCCTTCGGTCTCACCGGGATTCGTCGTGGGACGGTCATCGGGGACCTCAGGGTTACTGCTGTCTGGCTCCTTGCCTTCCTCCGGGGCATCCGTACCACCGGGCTTTTCCGTGTTAGTGCTGTTGTCTGTGTCGGTCTTATCGTCGGTATCGACTTTATCGTCATTGTCAACCTTGTCGTCCGTATCGCTGTCATCGGGCTTGGTGGCGGGGGGCAAAGGCTTGGCGTTGCCGCTTCCCTCCGTAAAGTCCAAGATGGTGGCGCCGTCCACTTCCGGCAAACGTCCCACCGCCATGATCTGGCTGAGGTAATAGGTTTTGCCATCGCTGCCGAAGATCACTGGGCTGCCGCCAGAGAATCCGGTACCACGCACGGTGATAATCCGCTCTTCCAGCTTACCGTTGTCGTTGATGCCGATGGTGACATCCTTCCCCACCAGGGAGTTGGAATAGGACATGACACTGGCGTCAGTCATGTTGGTCAGGGCGGTGACCATTTGCATCTGGACCATCTGGTTGAGCATCTCGCCGGTGTCGGCGGTGTCGTCAATGGTCTGGTTTTGCAGCTCCACCATCATCAAGGTGAGGAAGTCCTGCATACTCAGGTCATAGCCGCTCTTCTTGCTCTCTTTTTTATCTGTGGTAATATTGCCGGTACCGCCTACGATCCCGCTGATATCACCCATATAGCTACTCATGGTTCCACTGCACTCCTTTCTGTTTAGGCTTCTGGGATCAGCCCCAAGCGAAGCTGCTGGGCGAAGTCCTGGGTGGCTGCCTGCTCTCGCTGTTCATTGTGCCGCTGGCGGCGCTCCTCCTGCTCCTCCCGATTGCTGCCGTTGTGGCCATCATAGGGATTCTCCTGGTTCTGCCCCTGCTGGCTCTCTTCCTGCCGCTGGACCTCCACTTGGACAGCCTGTTGGGTACGGTTGGAGAGCATCATCTGCAAGTTGTTCAGATGCCGTTCCAGCAATCCTCTGGTCTCGCTGCTATGGGCACTGATAGCAATGCGCAGGATACCGTCGCTGTTCTGGGTGACGTCTACCGTGACGTTGCCCAAGTGCTCCGGGGTCAACTGGATACGCACATGGGTCTCGCCCTTACTCAGGGCCTGGCCCAGCTGGGTGTCGATCTGCTTCGCCACGTCAGGCTCTTCCGTCTGATAGGTCTCACCCACCTTTACGGGGACGGTCTCTACCTCCCGGAACACCCGTTGAGGAGCCTGCTCCACGTCCACCACCTCGGCCTCCGTGCTGGTGTCGGCTTTCCTCCCTTCCACCTGGGCATTTTGCCCAAGTTGGGATTTGGCCTCCACAGGCATCTCCGTCTGGACGGTCTCCTGGGTCACCACCACTTCCCCTTGCTTGGTCTGGGCGTTTGCCTCACCTTGGAGCTGTTCACCCATGGCCTGGCCAGGGTTTTCCTGGGTCATCATAGTTTGCTGGGGCTGGACTACCACCTCTTCCGTCACCAGGGCATCCTGGGGCAGGATCGTTTGCTCTCCCTCCACCATTACAGCTGTCTCCACTTGGACCATCTGGAACATGGCGGGATCCACTACCACCAAGCCGGATTGCATCATACGCTTGGCCGTGGTCTGGGCATCCTCCTGGATGGGGCCATCCTTCTTCTCCGTGTTGGCGTCCTTGTTCTCTACGGGTGCCTTATCCTTGGGCTTGCTGGTGGTATTGGAACTCTCCGGCTTGGTGGCCTGGTTGGCCTTTTGATCCAGCAGCTTTTGGAATTCGTCACTCCCGTCGCCCTTGCCTACGTTTTTCGTCAGGTCACTTTGGCCTGCCGAAGTAGTCAGCATGGTCAACAAGGCATTGTTCATCTGTTCCATTTTCCTTGCACCTCCTTTCCTGAAAGAATGATATTTCCAAACGGCGCTAGACACCGGTTCGGACAGTCATAAGGTTACGCGCTGGCACTGGCCCCACTACGGCTGCGGGCGGAGCTGACAAACTCATCGATGAGGATTTCCTCCGCTTTCTGCACCGATTTGTTGTAGAGGTCCAGCTTCTTCTCCTTGAGCTTATCCAGGGAAGAGGTCTCCTTCTTGGCCTCCACCACTTCCTGGCGTTTGGCCTCCTCTTCCTTGCGCAGCGTTTCCAAGCGCTCTGTCTCTTGCTGGATCACGGTTTCCATGTGGCGCAGCCCACTCTGGTAGATGGTAGCATCCAGGATAGTCATGCCCTCGATCTTCCGCTGGCTGTACTCGGCATTGTATGCCCGGTACTTGCTCCAAAGCCCATCCAGGTAATCCTCCTGCTCCCGGACCTTCACCAGGATGGCAGCATGTTCCCCCTTCAAGGCATCTAAGACCTGCTCTTTATATGAGAGCACGGTGTCTAAGGAGAATTTGAACTTCTTCATCTAAACTTCCACCTCATGTCCCTCAGGCTAAGATTCTGGCCATCTCCGCCACGCACTGGTCATAAGAGAACGCTTCGTTGACATCTTGCGTCAGGAAATTGTTTACTGCGTCGATTTTCGACATGGCAAAGTCCAGTTTCTTATTGCTGCCGGCCTTATACGCCCCAATGGCGATGAGGTCTGCATTTTTATCATAAATACTCATGATATCCCGGAGCCGTGAGGCCAGTTGCTTATGCTCCGGGGGAACCAACTCCACCATCAAGCGGGAGATACTAGCACCCACATCAATGGCAGGGTAATGGTTGCTGTTGGCTAGAGAGCGGGAGAGGACGATGTGTCCGTCCAAAATACCACGGACGGTATCGGCGATGGGCTCGTTGGTGTCGTCACCCTCCACCAACACGGTATAGACGCCAGTGATTGACCCTCGGCTGAAATTGCCGCTGCGCTCTAGGAGCTTGGGCATTTCCGCATACATAGACGGGGTATAGCCTCTGGACACCGGGGGTTCACCGATGGCTAAGCCAATCTCCCGCTGAGCCATAGCGAAACGGGTGAGGGAGTCCATCATCAACAGCACATCGTAGCCCTGATCCCGGAAATACTCCGCGATTCCCGTGGCCACACTGGGGCATTTCATCCGCAGCATGGCAGGCTGGTCCGAGGTGGCCACCACCAGGATAGAGCGCTTCATGCCCTCCTCTCCCAGGTCCTTCTGGACGAATTCCAACACTTCACGGCCACGTTCCCCCACTAGGGCGATGACGTTGATATCTGCCGTGACGTTTTTGGCAATCATGCCCATGAGGGTACTTTTGCCCACGCCGGACCCGGCAAAAATGCCGATACGCTGTCCTTTGCCGATGGTGATGAGCCCATCAATGGCTTTCACTCCGAACTGAATACGCTCCCGGATGGGCGGGCGGGATAGGGGGTTGATATAGCCACCACTGACGCAGTAGGATGTCCCCCCCTCAAAGGGGCCCTTCCCGTCGATGGGTTGGCCCAAAGCGTTGATGATCCGTCCCCGGAGGAACTCTCCCACCTGCAAGGTGAGCTGCCCGCCAGTATTGCGGACAAAGTTCCCGGAGGAGATGCCGTTCATGTCGGAGTAGGGCATGAGGAGGATATGGTCATTTTTGAAGCCCACCACCTCAGCCGTCACCTGGCCGCCGGAATCGCCGTTGTAGATGCGGCAGATATCCCCTACCGCTGCCCGGCCACTGACGGATCATCTGTTGAAATGCTGTTGGCATGGCTCTCCCCCGGCTCTTTCCAGGTTCTCGGTTCCCCCACAAGGGGGTACGTTGTTATTATATGAGGTTCATCCCCGATGCGGTATTGGCCGTATCGGAAAGAATGGTGCGCAGGTTTCCCAATTGGGTGGCCGCACTGGCATCCACGATCTCGTCGGGCATCTCAATGATGCAGGTGCCCGATTCATCCTCCGCCATGGGGATGATCCGCACCCGGTCCGACAGGGCCGTAAGGGATGCCGACAATGTGGCCGGCATTTGCGTGAGGCGCTTCGCGTCGCACTCGGCAATGTAAATGTGTACCCACTCTTTCCGCTTGCGCTTGTCGATGGCGGTTTGGATCATACGGCTGATCACATCTGCGCTGCTTTTCAAGCTCACGCATACTACCTTTTCCGCCACCGCCAGCGCCAAGTCCCGCAGGTCGGCCACGCTCTGGTCCATTTGGTTGTCCAAGAGCGCACCGGCCTTTTCCAAAAAGCGGTGTACTTCTTCCTCCAACACGGCAGCCTGCTGCTCCCGCTGTTGGTTGGCTTCGGTCATGGCCTGGGCCATGCCCTGGACGTAGCCCTCTTGATATCCACTTTCCTTTGCCTGGGCAAAAACGGCGTCGGTCTCCTTGGCTGCGTCCTTGCGGGCCTGCTCTAGGATCTGCTCCGCCTCACGGCGGGCGTCAGCCATAATCAGGTCAGCCTGCACTTGGGCGTAGCTGATGGGGGTCTCTTCCTCCGTTTCCTCCTCAGGTTCTGGTGCTTGCTCCGGTGGTTCCTCCTCCCCTATTGGGAGAAAGTCCTCCTCCGTTTCAGGCAGCGTCTCCTCTTCCGCCTCCCCCGGCACTTCCTCCACAACCAGCTCCTCTATGTCGGGCAGCTGATAGGGCTCGGCCTTGGTGCGGCTGAACGCTTTGAATATGTTAGGCAATGATATCGTCCTTTCCGCCCTTCATAATGATGATCTCGTTCTTCTCTTCCAAATCGCGGATCACATCCACAATACGCTGCTGGGCGTCCTCCACGTCCTTCATGCGGACATTGGTGGTGATTTCCAGGTCGTCCTGGATGTTCTGGGCCATACGGCTGGACATATTGGCGAACAATTTCTGCGCCACTTCTTCGTTGGTTGCCTTGAGGGCCAACACCAGGTCTCTGGGGTCGCAATCCCGGACAAAGCGCTGCACGGAGCGGTCGTCCATGGTGATGATGTCCTCGAAGACAAACATGCGTTTGCGGATCTCGTCGGCCAGGTCCTGGTCGTAGGCGGACAGCCCGTCGAAAATGTTCTTCTCGCTGGTACGGTCCAAGTTGTTCATCACATCGGCCACATAGTCGATGCCGCCCACCTTCACGTTGGCGCTGGTCATGATATTGGAGAACTTCTTGCGCATCTCGGCCTCCACGATTTTGACAGCCACGGGGGATACGCTATCGATCTTCGCCATGCTCTCCACCACCTGGATCTGGCGTTTCTCATCCAGCTGCGAGACCACACCAGCCGCTTTGTCTGCCTCCACGTAGGAGAGGACCAGGGCAATGGTCTGGGGACGCTCGCTTTGCAGGGCGGAGTACAGGGACTTCTCGTCTGCCTTCTCCATAAAGGAGAAGCTGCGGTTGCGCAGGGACTTGGTGACCTTGCCCAGCAGCTCTTCGGCTGTCTGGATGCCATAGGCCTTTTCCAACACCGTGCGGGCGTATTCCAGGCCGCCCTCTGTCACCGCACGGTTGGTGCGGCAGAGTTGGTAAAATTCGTTGAGGATTTCTTCTGTCTGGTCGGAATCCAAAAAACCCAGTTTCGCCACCTCAATGGTGAGCTGCTCTACGTCCTCTGGCTCCATGTGCTTATAGAGAGTGGAAGCCCGCTCTGCACCCAGGGCAATCACAACTGTAGCCGCCCGCTGGGCGCCGGTAAGTTCCTGTCGCTCTTTGCCGTCTTTCTTTCCCTTGGCAGGGGATGCAGACTTCATTTCTTTGACTGCGGAGGCAGATGCCGCCGCATTGGGCTCAGCAGTCGCCACTGCGGTTTCAGGCATTTTCCTCATCCCCCTTTAGCCAGCCTCTCAGCAGCAAAGCTGCCACTTCTGCGTTTTCATCCACAAAGTCGCGGATACTCTGGCGCAGCTCCATACTGCGTTCGGTATGGAGTTCCATAACATCTGCGCCTTGGGGTTCGCCTCCCTCCGGCATGGCTGCGGCGATAAATTCTTCCACAGCCTGGAGTTCGGCCTCCTCCTTCTCGCGTTTTTTCCGGCGCAGTAGAAGGATAACCACCAGAAGCACCACGAAGAGGATAATGCCACCAACAAATGCATACAGTGCCCAAACCGGGAGTCCAATGCGATCCATGAATGACTCAGCCGGGCTTGGCGGTGCTTCCTCCGTCCAGAAGGGGAAGCTCATCACCGAGACCTTGGTGCTCAAATACTGGTCCTCAGTCATGGTCTCCGTTGCCACCGGGGTGATACCCGCCGCGGTAGCCACATGGCGGCGGACAGACTCCGTGTTCACATAACCAGCCGTTTCAGAGTTGATGGTCACAGCTACTGTACAGTCGCTGATATAACCGGCAGTGGTACGAGAAGTCGTCTGCCTCTTGGGGTTATCGTAGTTTATTTCGCCGCTGCCACTTAATCTGTCTCCCAGATTCTGATCGTCGGCTCCCTCTTCTACATACGTGGGAATATCAGAATTCACGCCAGTACCGACGGTTCCTCCGGCTAGAGCGCCATCACCTTCGCCTGTGTTATAACTGTAAACCCGCCGGCCGATGATACCTGCACCATTGGTTGAGCCATCCCGGGCATATTCCGGCAGAATGGGCTCATATTCCTCCGTGGTCGTATCCGACAGATCAATCACGACACTGACCCCGACTTCCACGTTATCCGTACCGTAGGCCTTACGCAAGCTGTCCAGAACTCTTTTGCGCACGGCGTTGCTATACTCCTGCTCCAAACGGAGCTTCAACGCAGAGCTGCCCTCGCTGCTAGAGATACCGCCGCCAGTATATTCCTGGCCGTTGGTATCACTAATGGAGACGTCTTCAATGTCTAATCCCGCCACACTGTGGGCAATATAGTTGCGGATGGCGTTGGCCTGCTGGTCACTCAGTGTCTGGCCGTTTTTCATCGTCAGCACCACGCCCGCCGTAGCCTTCGTCAAATTGTTGCTGTCCAGTACGTAGGTACGATCCTGGCCCATGTCGAGGGTCACGGCGGCATCCTGCACCCCCTCAAACTGGCGGATGGTGCTGGCCATTTCATCCATCAGGGCCACCTGCCAAGCATTGTTTCGGTCCAACTGGGTGGACAGGGCCCCCGTCTTTTCAAAATAGCCGCTAAAGGACGTGCCCTTGCTGGCATACTGCTCCTGAAGCAACCGTGCTTTCAAGTTTGCCGCCTGGGCCTCCGGCACCAGGATGGTCCCGTTCCCCTCTGTGCGGTAATTGGTAACCCCTTGTTCTCCCAACCATGTTGACACGGTGGACACCTCATCCGGGGTGGCCTCTGTGATTAGAATGGAATAGGGGCGGTTATTCAGGATCACAACAATGACAACAGCTACGATGATCGCCACGGCGGCGATCAATATCCACATTTTCTTGGAAACCTTCTTCAGTGTTGTCTTGATCTTTTCCCAAATACCCTTTAACTTTTCTTTGTTCAAGCGCCATCATCCCCGCTCTCTGCCTTCTGTCCTACCTCAGTGCGCAACATTAGATGTTAATATTCTTCAGCTCGTTGTACACATCCAGAGCCTTGTTGCGCATCTGCACCAGCAGGTCCACCGCGATCTCATTCTTGTAGCCTGCCAAGCCCAGCTCAGCGGGGTTATCCAGCTGCCCGGTGGAGAGCAGATACTGGGCATTGACGAACTCTGCGTCAGTATCCTTCACATCTTGGATCAGGGAGCGGAATAGGGAACCAAAAGCGCTCTCCCCCACCTCGGTGAGGGTGCGCTCCTTGGGGGTCTCGCTGCGGTGTTCAAAGGGGGTGATGGTTCGGATGGTATTTTCAATACCCATTCCTGTATTGCCAATCATAGGTACAGATCCTTTCTATATGTCAAATGCCCCTTACCGGCCGATTTCCAGTCCGCTGGAAATCACCGATTTCAGGGTGTTAAATGCCGTCACGTTGGAGTTGAATGCCTGGGTGGCCGCCATGGCGTCGGCGATTTCCTTCACCATGTCCACATTGGGCAGCTCCACATACCCTTCCTCGTTGGCGTCGGGATGGGTGGGGTCGTAAACCACTTTGAAGTCGCTGGGGTCTTCCGGGATATTGGTCACCCGCACGCCGCCGGCGGTGGGTTTTACCATCCCATTGGACACCAAACGGCTGCCACTCTGATTGCTGGCAGCGGAAGCCCGGGCCATTGCCTGCCGGAAGGTATTGCGGTTGCTCTCCGCCTGAAAGACCACCATTTTCCGCCGGTAGGGCCCGTCGCCATTCTCCACCCGCGTGGTCTGGGAGTTGGTGATATTTTCCGATATGATATCCAGGCGCAGCTGCTGGGCTGTGAGCCCGGAACCAACGATGTTAATTGAATTCAAAAATGCCATGATTTATTCCCCTCTTATTGGCCCCGCACAGCCATGCGCAGGATAGAATAGCTCTTGTTGATGGCGTTATATAGGTACTGCTGCTGGTAGGCATTGCGCACCATCTCCACCATCTGCTCCGTGGCGTCCACGCCGTTGTCGTCCATACGCTTGGCCTCGTCGATATCGTAAACAGCAAAATCTGCATTCTCCAACACCTGACGCACATTCTCCCGGGATCTCTTGCCCACTGTGGCTGCCTGCTGGAGCTTCTCGGTCAGGTTCTGCTCAAAGGTTACGACCTTGGCTTTATAGTTGGGGGTCTCAGCATTGGCGATATTGTCCATGATCGCCGCCTGCTTGGTCCAGAGAAAGTCCATGGAGCGTTCCATCATCACCATGGAATTGCTGCGTAAAAAGTCCATTTCTGCCCCTCCTAAAAAAATGATGGATTTGGGGCCAACTCTCCCACCAAGGCAGAAGCGGCCACACTTTTATGCTATTATGTCACGACCCACAAGAAATTGCAAGGGCAAATTGCCCAAAAGAAGGTCTAAAAATCAAGTCACTGAAGTCAAAGTCTGCAATGGCTATCGACCAAAGCCGTGCAATTTCGTCAGGTATATACAACGCATTCGTATACGAGGGGCACACAAACACCACAGGCAGTACCCCGCCCCTGGCCGGCGTTATCCACACGCCGTCTCAGGGAATACAAATTGATTTTTGAGGCAAAATACATCCATTTCACTCTGTGAGGTATTATACCATAACAGCTTGGAAAGCACAAGACTTTTTCTACCTCCTGCACGCTCCTGATTATGGCAGTGTGCAGGAGATATACCCTCTGCTTTGGCGGGTAAAAACCAAGCGCTTTATTCACTTTTTATCGCAAAAACCCATTTCTACGTAAGGAAAATGGGTTTTTATAACATGATATTCTATGCCATTGCCCCTGCATCC